>NZ_JBHWHH010000055.1:0-40446 GCF_042732555.1 Nocardia sp. NPDC059764 | reverse complement strand
TCCTTCGAGTGCTGTTCGAACTGTGATGTCGGTCAACTTCGGGATGGCGGTCTACTTCAGGATGGCTGGTTTGATGACGGGCGGATCTGATGGCTAGGCAAGCGCGTGCGGAGATCACTCGCGATTCCGTGCTCGCGGGCGCTGCCGATGTCTTTCTCCGACTGGGCTACGCGAACGCGTCCCTGTCCGAGATCATCGCGCAGTCGAATGTGACCAAGGGCGCCTTGTACTTTCACTTCGGCTCCAAGGAAGAACTGGCGCGCGCGGTCGTCGATCAGGGCAACGAGCGACTGATCAGCGCATGCCAGGGTTTCTTCGATCCGCGAGTGCCCGCGCTGGAGGCGTGCATCGGGATCACCTACGTGGTCGCCGATCTCACCATGAACGACCCGATGGTCGGCGCGATGCTCAAACTCACCCACCAGATCGGCGACTACCGCGGCGCGACAGGTGACAACATCGCCAAGACCTGGGGCGAGACGCACCGTTTGCTCGCCGAACGCGCGATCGCCCAGGGCGACCTCGAGCCCGACCTCGACCCCGACACCATCGGCATGCTCCTACAGGAGATGACCACCGGCGTCCATATCGTCGCGGTCAGCACCGACTCCATCGACCAGATGGCCACCCGCATGGAACGCGCCTGGTACTTCCTCCTGCCGAGCATCGTCCCTCAGGAGAAGGTCGCCTACTTCCGCGAGTTCGCCGCCCGCCGCCTCCGGCGCTACGTGCAGTGACATTTGCCCTCCGCTTCGCTCCGGGCAAGCCGCAGGGTGGAGAGAGGCGGTCGCGGCCCTCGTAACCCCGGCCTTCCCTCCTCCGCTCCTCCGCTTCGCTCCCCCGCTCCAAGGCGGAGGTCTATCAAGCCGCAGTCCAGGCCGGGGCGGGCCGCGAACCGGTGGGCGGTGTGTGGCTGGGCGCATCGTGGGTTGTCAGCGCGCGCCACTAGACTCGGTTGGCCGTCTGAAACGCTGATTCTGCGCCGAGGAGTCTTCCCATGACCACCGACCGTCCGCCCCTGTCGGGACTTGCTGCGGTGGCGGGTGCCGACGCCGCGTTGACGCAGGTCGCGAGCCTGATCGGGCGCGCGGAGGCCAGGCTGGTCGCGCCGTCGGCGGTGCGGCCGTTCGTGGCCTCGACCATTGCCGGGCAGCGGACGCTGCTGGTGGTGACGGCCACCGGGCGCGAGGCCGATGATCTGACCGCGGAGCTGACCGAGATCCTGGGCGATTCGGTCGCGCTGTTCCCGTCCTGGGAGACGCTGCCGCACGAGCGGCTCTCGCCGGGGGCGGACACCGTGGGTCGGCGGATGCAGGTTTTGCGGCGGCTGGCGCATCCTGAGGATCCGGGGGTGACCGGGCCGCTGCGGGTGGTGGTGACCACGGTGCGCTCGCTCATGCAGCCGATGGCGGCGGGGCTGGGGGAGGTCGAGCCGATCGTGCTGCGACCCGGCGCCGAGTTCGACTTCGACGAATTGCTCACGCGGCTGGTGGAATTCGCCTACGAGCGGGTCGACATGGTCGGCAAGCGCGGCGAATTCGCGGTGCGCGGCGGCATTCTGGACCTTTTCCCGCCCACCGCGGATCATCCGGTGCGCGTGGAGTTCTGGGGTGACGAGGTCTCCGAACTGCGCGCCTTCTCGGTGCAGGACCAGCGGTCCATCCACGAGGTGCCGATCGATCTGGTGGTCGCGCCGCCGTGCCGCGAACTGCTGCTGACCGACGCCCTGCGCGAGCGGGCCGCCCAGGTGGCCGCCGACAATCCGGCCGACGCCGCGCTGGTCGAGATGCTCGAGAAGATCGCCGAGGGCATCCCGGTGGAGGGCATGGAGGCGCTGCTGCCGGTGCTGCAGCCCGGCGAACTCCAGCTGCTGGTGGACGCGCTGCCCGCAGAAACCCATGTGCTGCTGTGCGATCCGGAGAAGGTCCGCACCCGTGCCGCCGACCTGGTGCGCACCGGGCAGGAATTCCTGGAGGCGTCGTGGACGGCTGCCTCCTTCGGCGGGGCCGCGCCGCTGGGCGCGCACGGCCTGGACCTGGCCGCCTCCGGCTATCGCGGCCTGGACGTGGTGCGCACCGACGCCGACCGCCGCGGCCTGCCGTGGTGGACGCTGAGCCCGCTGGCCGCCGACGCCCCGGACGAGATCGTGCTGCCGGTGCTGGCCGCCGCCTCCGCGCGCGGTTCGGAGGAACTGGTCGCCACCATCTTCGCCTCGCTGCGCGCGCACGTCGCCACCGGCGGCCGCGCGGTCATCGTGGTGGCGGGACACGGTACGGCGCAACGCATTCTGGAACGCCTCGCCGATGCCGAGGTGCCCGCCGCGGCGCTGGAGGCCGGCGCCGAACCGGTCCGCGGACTGGTCGGCGTGCTGTGCGGTTCGCTGCATGACGGCGTGGTGTTCGACGACGCCAAACTGGTGGTGATCGCCGAATCCGACCTCACCGGCAACCGGGTCACCGCGCCCGGTGAGGGCAAGAAGCTGCCCGCCCGCCGCCGCAACCAGGTCGATCCGCTGGCCCTGACCGCCGGCGACATGGTGGTGCACGATCAGCACGGCATCGGCCGCTTCGTGGAGATGATCGAGCGCACCATCGGCGGCGCGCGCCGCGAGTACCTGGTCATCGAATACGCGCCTGGTAAGCGCGGCCAGCCGGGCGACCGGCTGTTCGTGCCGATGGACTCCCTCGACCAGCTGTCCCGCTATGTCGGCGGCGAGATGCCGTCGCTGTCCAAGCTGGGCGGTTCGGACTGGGCCAACACCAAACGCAAGGCGCGCAAGGCGGTTCGCGAGATCGCCACCGAGCTGGTGCAGCTCTACGCCGCCCGCCAGGCCGCGCCCGGCCACGCCTTCGCCCCGGACACCCCGTGGCAGCAGGAGATGGAGGACGCGTTCGCGTTCACCGAGACCGTCGACCAGCTCTCGGCCATCGCCGAGGTGAAGTCCGATATGGAGAAGGCGGTCCCGATGGACCGCGTCATCTGCGGTGACGTCGGCTACGGCAAGACCGAGATCGCGGTGCGCGCGGCCTTCAAGGCGGTGCAGGACGGCAAGCAGGTGGCGGTGCTGGTGCCGACCACGCTGCTGGCGCAACAGCATCTGCAGACCTTCACCGAGCGGATGGCCGGATTCCCGGTGGTGGTGAAGGGCCTGTCCCGCTTCACCGACGCCGCCGAATCGCGCGAGATCCTGGAGGGCATGACCACCAAGGATGTCGACATCGTGGTGGGCACGCACCGGCTGTTGCAGACGGGCGTGCGCTGGAAGGATCTCGGCCTGGTCATCGTCGACGAGGAGCAGCGTTTCGGCGTCGAGCACAAGGAGCACATCAAGGCGCTGCGCACGCACGTCGACGTGCTGACCATGTCCGCCACGCCGATTCCGCGCACCCTGGAGATGTCGCTGGCGGGCATCCGCGAGATGTCGACCATCCTCACCCCGCCCGAGGAACGGCATCCCGTCCTCACCTATGTCGGCGCCTACAACGACAAGCAGGTGGCCGCGGCCATCCGCCGTGAGCTGCTGCGCGACGGCCAGGTGTTCTACGTGCACAACCGGGTGTCGTCGATCGACAAGGCGGCCAAGAAGATTCGCGACCTGGTGCCGGAGGCCCGGGTGGTGGTCGCGCACGGGCAGATGAACGAGGACATGCTCGAGAAGACCGTGCAGGGCTTCTGGGAGCGGGAATTCGATGTGCTGGTGTGCACCACCATCATCGAGACCGGTCTGGACATCTCCAACGCCAACACCCTGCTGGTGGAACGCGCCGATGCCCTGGGCCTTTCGCAGCTGCACCAGCTGCGCGGCCGGGTCGGCCGGTCGCGGGAACGCGGGTACGCCTACTTCCTGTACCCGCCGGAGAAGCCGCTCACCGAGACCGCCTACGACCGGCTCGCCACCATCTCGCAGAACTCGGATCTGGGCGCGGGCATGGCGGTGGCCATGAAGGACCTGGAGATTCGCGGCGCGGGCAACGTGCTGGGCGCCGAACAGTCCGGCCATGTCGCGGGCGTCGGCTTCGACCTCTATGTGCGCCTGGTCGGGGAGGCGGTGGAGGCGTATCGCGCCGCCGCCGACGGCCGGCCGATCTCGGTCGACGAGGAGGTCAAGGAGGTGCGCATCGACCTGCCCGTGGACGCGCACATCCCGCCGGACTACATCACCTCGGACCGCCTGCGCCTGGAGGCGTACCGCAAACTCGCCGCCGCTCAGGATGATTCGGGGCTCTCGGCCGTGGTCGAGGAGCTGGTGGACCGGTACGGGCCGCTACCGGTGGAGGTGGGCCGCCTGGTGTCGGTGGCCAAGCTGCGGTTGCTGGCCCGCGCCTACTCGATCGCCGAGATCGGCGTCACCGGGACCACGGTGAAGGTGTCGCCGCTGCAACTGCCGGACTCCAAGCAGCTGCGCCTCAAGCGGCTCTACCCGAACGCCACCTACCGCGCGGCCACCGGCATCGTCCAGCTGCCGTTGCCGCGGGTGGAGGACAGTGTCGGCGCGGCCCGCGTCCGCGACGTCCAGGTGCTGCAGTTCGTGGCCGATCTGCTGCTGGCCCTGGACGGAAAGGCGCCCGGCGCCGTGGATGTCCGGGTTCCGGCCGAGGTGATGGCCGACCGATGACATCGGGGGAGGGCGTCGCGGCCGATACCGCGCGCATGACCGAGGCGCTGGGTGAGGCCGTCGAGGTGATGGATCGGCTGTGGAACTTCGGCGGCTGGGAGGTGACGCAGACCCACGATTCGCTGCGCCCCTATCTGCTGGAGGAGACCTACGAGCTGCTCGACGCCATCCAGGACGAGGACGCCGAGACCATCAAGGAGGAGCTCGGCGATCTGCTGCTGCAGGTGCTGTTCCACTCCCGGATCGCCGAGGCCGCAGGCGAATTCACGGTCGCGGAGGTGGCGGCGGCGCTGGTCGCCAAGCTGGTGCACCGCAGCCCGCACCTGAGCGACGCGCTCGACGCCTTCACCGCTCCCGGCGCGTCGGTGACGGAGAAGATCGCGGCGCAGGAAAAGGCTTGGGAGGAGCGGAAATCCGCCGAGAAGGCGCGGCGCTCCTGCCTCGACGGGATCGCCATGGCGCAGCCCGCGCTGGCGCTCGCGGAGAAGGTGCGCTCGCGCGGCATCAAGGCGGGTTTACCGGAGGAGCTGATTCCGCCCGCGTTGCGGGTGGTGGAGCTCGGCGGCCCCGACAGCGCCGAAGAACGCCTGCGCAAGGCCACTCTCGACTTCGCCGCCACGGTGCGCGCCGCCGAGGACGCCGCGGAAATCGATCGAGGCATGCGCGACGCGCTGACCGCCGAGGATTGGCATCGGTACTGGCCGCACGGCTGACCCGCCGACCGGACGGACCTGGAATCATGGTGATTCCCGGCAAATTCGGCATAGCGGTGGCGATGCCGGGCGATAACGGCGGTGTTGCGCGGGGCCGGTTTCGGCTAGCGTCACAGGGGTGCATGCTTCGGGGCGCGAATCGATCACCGAGTACTACCCGCGGAGAACGGGTGCGATCGTCGCGCTGGTCTTCTTCCTGGTGATGTCCGTGCTACCGGGTTTCGTGGTGTTCAACGACGCGGAACATCCGGTCATGCGGGTCGTGGCCGGAGTGCTCATGGCGGTGTTCGGTTTCGGCGTCTACACCATGGCCGACGATCTGTTCCGCCCGCAGCCGACGCTGCTGCTCAATGATCACGGCTTCACGTATCGCGGTTTCCCGCACGTGGCGTGGAGCGAGGTGGAGCGGATCCGGCTGGGCGTCGGCCGATTACGCAAGGGCGGGCGCACCGAACTCTTCGCCGAAGTGGTGCTGCGCGATCCGGAGGAGTTCCGGCACCGGGTCCGGGCGCTCGGCGATGTGATCGCCCGCCGCCAGATCGACCGCCCGCTGTACATCGTGGCCGAACGCCTACCCGCGCCGGTGCCCGTGGTCGTGGAGGTCATGCGCGATCACTGTCCCGGCCTGGTGGTCAGAACCGTGGAGGACGCTCCCGCCGCCGCCCCCGAACCGCCCGCCGCGCCCCGCTCTGCCGATCGCGACATGGTGGAGAGCGCCCTGGTCAGCGCCCTCACCGACGAGCTACCCACCGGCTGGACCCTCGCGGTGCTGTGGTTCTCCCTGGTCGGTGACGACGGCCACGCGGGACTGCAACTGGAGCTGTCCGGCACCCCCGTCCCCGAGGTCCCCGAGTCCGGCGTCCCCTCCGAGGAGCTACAACCCTCCGAGGAAGTGCTCATGCTGCTCAACCGCCTGAAGGAAGTCTGCTACGACCAGATGACCGGCACCTGGCTCAGCGGCCAGGTCCTGCTCCGCGCCGACTCCACCAAGGCGCAATTCACCTTGTCCTTCAAGGAAATTCCCGACTGGCTCCCCATTCCCGAGCCCGACGAATGCCGCCGCGAACTCGCCACCTACCCGCGGGCCGGCGACGAGATCCCCGCCTGGCTCCGCCAGCGCATCTCCTGACCGCCGTGACAGCCAGCTGGTCGGGTTGTATGGCTGCTCGAGTGTGATCGGCGTGTTCACGACGTCCACTACGTTTGCCGGATAGGTTGGTCCCGCGGTGTAGAAGCGCGCCCGAGTGCGTCCTACGGGCTCGAGTACCCCCAGCGTGACCAGGTCGCGCAGATCCCGTTGCGCCTGTTGCACACTCAGTCCCTCGGCCCGCTCGTAGCGGGTGCGGCGGACCCTGCCGGACATGGCGATGTCATGGAGGGCGCTGACCACCCTTTCGTCGAGGCGGAGCCCTGACGCATACTTTGACGGAATCATTACGTCAAAGACTCCCCTGTGATCCGTCAGTCCTCGGACAGGTAGCGCTCGACCGCTTCGACCTTCGTCGTTATCGCGCCGGTCACGCCCGGGCGGATGTCGGCCTTGAGGACGAGGCTGCAGCGCGGGGCGACCGCGATGATGGCGTCGGTGGCCTGCTTCACCACCGCCATGACCTCGTCCCATTCACCTTCGATGGTGGTGAACATCGAGTTGGTCTCATTGGGCAGGCCACTCGCGCGAACGATGCGGACGGCCTCGGCGACGGCGCGGCCCACGTCCGCGCCGACGCCCATGGGTGTCACCGAGAAGGCGACGATCATACGTTCACGCCGTAGTCGCGGGCGATCCCCGCCAGGCCGGAGGCGTAGCCCTGGCCGATGGCGCGGAACTTCCATTCGGCACCGTGGCGGTAGAGCTCGCCGAAGACCATGGCGGTTTCGGTGGAGGCGTCCTCGGTGAGGTCGAAGCGGGCCAGCTCGGCGCTGGTGACCGCGTCGATGACGCGGATGTAGGCGTTGCGGACCTGGCCGAAGGACTGGCGGCGGACATCGGCCTCGTGGATGGAGACGGGGAAGAAGATGTTGGTGATGGTCGGCGGCATGGCGGCCAGGTCGACATTGATCACCTCGTCGTCACCGTCGCCCGCGCCGGTGAGGTTGTCACCGGTGTGCTCGATGGTGCCCTCGGGAGAGCGCAGGTTGTTGTAGAAGATGAAATGCGCGTCCGACAGCACCCGCTGATTGGAGCCGCACGCCATGGCGCTGGCGTCGAGGTCATAGTCGGCGCCGGTGGTGGTGCGCACATCCCAGCCCAGCGCCACCGCGACCTTGGTCAGATTCGGGGCCTGTTTGGACAGCGAGACATTTCCGCCCTTGGCCAAGCTGACAGACACACGATCTCCTTCGATCTCAGTTGCGGTCGGCCGCCATTGCTTTGAGCGTGGCGACCCGATTCTCCAGATAGCGTAGTTCGGTGGCGTCGAGGACGGTGCGCTGAATTCCCGAGACCACCGCGAAGGCCGACTGGCGGTGGTCGTCGATCACGTCGACGGTCAATTCCACCGCCACGTAATCGTCCGCGCCGGGCAGCGGATCCGCGATCACCTTGCCGGTGCCGCGGGCGCACAACGCCACATCGCCGCCGCTCAGGATGAGCAGCGCCAGCTCCGGCCGCTCCCGCAGCCGGGCCAGCGAGCCGCGATCCGACTTGAGGCTGAGCAGGATTCGCCGGTCGCCGGCGCGCACCGGCCAGGAGACGGGAATGGCGTGCGGGGCGGGATCGGTGGTCACCAGGACCGCGATGGTGTCGAGCGGCCAATCGGGTAGAACGTCCAGTTCGGGGTGGTCGAGTTGCGTGTCCGTCGAGGGCTCCTGACGTTCCCGGGCGTCGGCTACCATCTGTGTCCCCTCACCATCTGGGTTCGCACAGCGGGCTGGACTGTGCTGCCCGCAAGTGTATGCCGTTGCCGCGCTGGCCCGCTGGCCTCCGCAAGTGGACCCAGGCGTGCCAGATACGGGTGTTTCGTCCGTTACGACTGTGAAAACACCTCAGGACCTGCGGGGAAACGGATTGACGAGAAGCGATAACGGTTGCATCATTCGTTACAGTCCCTCGACCCAGCGGGGTCACGCGAGTAGCCGGCCGATGACCGCCCGGTGAAGATCGCCTGTGGAAACACACCCGAAGCACCCGTTCGCTCCGTTCTTCTGACTGCACAACAGATTTCACGGCGTGTGCCGACCCGGGCGTGTCCCGGGCCAGTATGCGGCGTGCCGGCGTGACGCCGCGAAGACGTGAGGTGAACAGTACGAAGAGAGCGGAGACGGCGATGGCGGACATGGGTGCGGGGCAGCAGCCGGAGATGGTGGAGATGGTGGGCAGCGCGACGGTCGCGAATCTGGTGGTTTCCCAACCGGTGATCGACGACCTGCGCTACCTGCGCGCCGAACTGGCCGCCGCGGACGTCCCCTACCTGCTGGTTCGCGATGCCGACCACAGGCTGGTGCTGGCCGTGGACAGCGGCCACAGAGCCGCATTGAGACGCGTACTGGGGGCGGCCATGGTCGCCGGATTCTCGTGCAATGAGAAGCCGCACAATGTCTTCCGGCTCGGCCGCGATCTGGATCCGGCGCATCACGTGGAACTGGAACTGTGGGAGTACCACGGCGACACCGTGGAATGCCCGCGCCCGAATGCGCTGACCCGCATGGTCTTCGACCTCGCCGACGTGGAGCCCACGACCGTGCTGCTCTATGACGCCAGCTGGCCCACCCTGGCGGGGATGTTCACGCCCAACCCCGCCGACGTCGGCTTCGACATCGACATCGTCTTCTCCTGGGTGGACGGTTCCGACCCCGAATTCCGGGCCCGCCGTGCGGGAATGCTGGCGCAGGTGGTGGTCGGTGAGGGCGACGAGGCCGACGCCCGCATCCGCCAGATCGACGAACTGCGCTACGCGCTGCGCTCGGTCCGCAAGAACGCGCCGTGGATCCGCCGCATCTTCATCGCCACCGATTCCCGCGTCCCCGACTGGCTGGGCGATGATCCGCAGGTCACCATCGTCCGCGCGGTGGACCACTTCTCGGATATCAGCGGCCTGCCGATCTTCAATTCCCATGCGGTGGAATGCCAATTGCAGCATATCGACGGTTTGTCGGAGCATTTCCTCTATTCCAACGACGATATGTTCTTCGCACGCCCGGTGCGCCCATCCATGTTCTTCACCCCCGCGGGCATCAGCCGCTACATCGAGGCGGGCACCCGCATCGGCCCGGGCGCGAACAACGAACGGCGCAGCGGTTTCGAGAACGCGGCCCGCGTCAACCGCGCCCTGCTGTCCCAGCGTTTCGGGAACGTCATCACCCGCCACTTGGAACACACCCCGGTTCCCTTGCGCCGCAGCGTGCTGCTGGAAATGGAGCAGGTCTTCGCCGAGGACTTCGCCCGGACCCGCGCCAGCCGCTTCCGCGCCGCCACCGATATCTCGGTCACCAATTCCCTCTACCACTACTACGCCCTGCTCACCGGCCGTGCGGTCCCCCAGGAAGCGGCGAAGATGCGCTATGTCGACACCACCAGCCACACCGGCCTGGCCCTCCTCGACAGCCTGGCAAAACGCCGCAACGTCGACTTCTTCTGCCTCAACGACGGCAGCTTCCCCGAGGTCCCGGAAACCGAACGCGTCCGCGCGGTCTCGGAATTCCTGGAAACCTACTTCCCGGACCCGGCCCCCTGGGAGAAGCCGGACGCCATTGCGGGAACCATGAAGGCATTCGAATCCGGTGCGGCCTGACCCTCGTCGCTACACCGCGACCACTTCTGAAGTCCGGCGAAAGCGCGTAGAATTCCAGCCGGTCGGGACAGCATTTTGGAGCCTTATCATGACCGAGAGAAAGAGTTCACGCACCAGGTTCGCCAGATTGGCCGCCGCCGCCGGTATTGCCGCGATTGCCGCGATTCCGATCGCCACGGCCGCAGCGAAAGCGCCTACCGCGCAAGCAACAACGCCCACGTCGGAAACCCAACTAGTCGACAACCCGGGTCGGGGTGACGGTCCTGGTGGGGGAAACGGCCACGGTTGGGGAGGGGGAAACGGCCACGGTTGGGGTTGGGGAAACGGCCAGGGTTGGGGTTGGGGAAACGGCCAGGGTTGGGGTTGGGGAAATGGCCAGGGTTGGGGTGACGGTCCTGGTTGGGGAAACGGACCGGGTTGGGGAGGGGGAAACGGCTGGTGGAATCTGCCCGGTTTGGGTGGCTGGGGTAGCTTCTAGCATCGGTGGCTGAGCCCGGGCGACACTCAGCGTGCCGGGCTCAGTTGATCGAGGATGACCCGTGTGAAGCCAGGTTCGACCAACGGGCTGGAGCTCATGACGAGATGAAGATCGTGTGTGTCGGTGGCGGGCCGGCCGGGTTGTATTTCGCCATTTCGATGAAGCGGCGCGACCCGGCCCATGACATCACGGTGATCGAACGCGATCCTCCCGGGGCCACTTATGGCTGGGGCGTCGTGTATTGGGATGACTTGCTTGACATTCTGTATCGGAATGATCCCGACAGCGCTCGGGCGGTGCGTGCTGGGTCGGTCCTGTGGCGTGGACAGGCTATCCATGTGCGCGACGACCAGACCGCGCATTTCGGGGGCTACGGGTTCAGTATGGGGCGCGCGGCATTGCTCGACGTGCTTTCGCGGCGGGCGAGCGATCTGGGCGTCGATGTCCAGCACGGGCGAGAGGTCCACGATCTGTCCGGCTTCGACGACATGGATCTCATCGTCGCCTGCGACGGCGCGAACAGCCGGGTACGGCAGTTGGGTGATCAGCGTTTCGGCTCGTCCGTCACGCTCGGCGAGAATCGATATATCTGGCTCGGCACGGACAAGGTCTTCACCCGATTCACCTTCGCCTTCGAACACACCTCGGCCGGTTGGATCTGGTTCCATGCCTACCCGTCGGTTGCCGGGAAGATCAGTACCTGCATCGTCGAGTGCCAACCACGGACTTGGCGTGGACTGGGATTCGATTCCTTGGACAACCTGGAGAATCTGCGTGTTCTGGAGAACATATTCACGCGCGCTCTCGGCGGTCACTCGTTGATCAGCAAATCGCGAGGCGAGTTCGCGAGGTGGAGCCGCTTTCCCGAGGTGACCAACAAGACCTGGTATCACGACAACGTGGTGCTGCTCGGCGATGCGGCGCACACGACGCACTTCACCATCGGCTCGGGCACCCGGCTGGCGATCGTCGACGCTGTCGTGCTCGCACAGACCCTGTACGAGCACGACGACGTCGCTGACGCGCTGGCGGACTACGATGCGCAGCGGCGCGTTGCGCTGCGCCCGATACAGGCCGCCGCCCGCACCAGCATGGCCTGGTTCGAACACGCCGACCGGTATCTAGATCGCGGCGCCGTGCAGTTCGCCTATGCGATGTCGGTTCGGCACGGGCTGCAAATGCCGTGGCGGTATCAGCTACACCTGCTCACACAGGTGCCTGCCGTCCGCAAGGTCCGAAGTGCCATCGACTCCGGACAGCGGTGGCGACGGGCGGTCCGACGGGGGGAACTCGCGGTGGCACTGCCATTGCCACGATACCCACGCGCACCGATCCCGACCGATCGGTCGATGTTCTGACCCCCGTACCGGCCTCGTGCCGAATGCCCGAGGGAGCGCCCGAATCGGCGTCGGCAGAACGATTTTCACCAGCGACCGGTCACGGCGCGGATCTGTCGGCACCGTCGGACACAACTGTGCTTCCCGGCCCCGGCCCCCTGGGAGATGCCGGAAACCACCGCGGCCGCCATGACGGCGTTCGAATCAGGCGCGGTCTGCGTGGGGACCGAGTCGCTCCGGATCCTTGGTCGCCAGTCGATTCCACCCGCACTCACGTTGCGACACGCTGACTTCCGCGCACCGGGTTCGTCCGGCGTCATGGTCTGCGGGCGGACTTCGTCACCCCGGAGAGGCGATTGAGCTTTTCGAAGTAGCGTGCGGCGTCGTGGCTTCCGGGTGTCAGATGGGTGGGGGAGAAGCACTCGCCATTGCAGAGGGTGACCCGGCCGGTCGAGGAGACGGCGGTGATGACGCAGTCCGCATCGTCGCGGCCGGTCATCCGGAACCGCACCGGCGCAGCGACCTTCACCCAGTCGGGCAGCCAGATCATGATCGCGGCCCCTCCCGGTCGTCGCACTGTGCGCATTCGTCCTGCGCGCACTGCTCACTACAGGAGCGTGGCGGGGCCTCGTTCACGCTGTCGGTCCGAACCCGCCGGGGCGGATCGGACGGGGCGATATAGGGATTGGTCATCATCGGCTCCGAATCACGAGCAGGAATTGGGGAGGGGCGGCGTTCACCACGCGCGATGCCGACCGCGGACGCGGTGGCGGTTCCGTAGTGGGACGCAGGGAAAGCCCCCGGTGACCAGCGTCGAGTCACTCGGTGCGGCGGGGCTCGCATCGGCGAACCCCCATCGCGTGCAGCCCAGCAGTGACGCGCCGGTGACTGTAATCAGAAGTAAAAACCAAATGTCCCAAATCATTACGCCAGCTCCTCGCTGAATACGCTTGCAGATCATGGGTTTAAATAGATGGCGGCCCTCGCCGCTATACACAGAGAATACGTCGGTTTAGTCAACCGCACAACGAAGCGTGTGCTTGGCTCGTGCATCCTCGGCTACGGTGATGGCAGCTCCTTGCAGGGAAGGATCTATGTCCGATGGCACCGGTATCTCCGACGATCGCTCGCTGGGAACTGATGCTGCGCATCGGCTCTCGTGCCGAAGAACGCGGCGAGAAGGCCCACACACTCGCACGCGCTATCGACGTGAGCCCGCAGTACTGGTCGAAGCTCGTGAAGGGCCGCGGCGTGCTGACCGAGCAGAAGTTGTCGGCGCTGGTGAAGCTGCTCGAGTTCGATCCCGACGAACAGGACGAACTCCTCGCGCTGCGTGAGGATGCGAAGGGCAGCCTGCCGTTCGCGGAGTTCAGTGCTCTGTTTACCGACCCGTTGCTGCGGTACTGCGGGCTCGAAAGCGGTGCGAGCGCGATGCGCAGCTTCGAAAACGCGGTGGTTTCGGGGCTGCTGCAAACCGAGGACTACATGCGCGCGCTGATGAAATCGAGTGGCACGACTTACCGGCCGACGGAGGCTGAGCAGCGCTTGCGCGCACGTCTACATCGGCAACGCCGACTCGAAGGTCCGAATGCGATGCGTCTGTCGGTTGTCATGGGACAAGCTTCCTTGATGTATCAGGTCGGTAGCCCTGCCATCCAACGAGATCAGTTGCATCACTTGAGCGTCCTCGCGGATCGGCACCCGGACACGCTGAGCATCCGGGTCATACCGTTCGAAGCCGGTACGTCGCTTGCCTCGTTGAACGCCTCCACCTTTCATCTGCTCTCGTTCGATTCGCCCTGGCTCCCGGTCCTCGGCTGGATGGAGAACGGGCCGCTGGGTGAGATTGTCGAGGACGGGAGAAGAGTCGACGCGCTGGAGTATCTTTTCGAGCAGGAGGAGCGCATCGCGCTCAGCCAAGGGGAGTCTCTGGAGCTGATCGATAAGATCGCAAGAAAGATCGGATAGGAGACCAGCCCGATGTGGGGCTTTCGGAAATCCACCTTCAGCGGCGGCGACCACACCTGCGTGGAGATCGCCCACGGCGTCGACCGTGTCCTCATTCGCGACAGCAAGTACACCGGCCCGAGCCCCGATCAGCCGACGCTCGCGATTACTCCAGGCATCTGGCCCGCCTTCCTGGATCTGGTGTTGAGCGGCGGGTCCGGCCGAATCGGAGATCAGCTGATCATCAACGTCTTCGCCGACGGCAGCGCGACTCTCAGCGAAACCTACGGCACCATGCTCGAGTTCAACACTGCCGAGTGGGATGCCTTCACCAAGGGCGTCGCTAACGGCGAATTCACCCGCTGAGCAGCGTCTTCCGCTTGCGATCCCCTGCAACACGACCGGTCGGTCAGTTGATCGTCCATGCGGTGTCGGATACGTTCCGGTCAGTCGATCAAGTTTGAAGCGGGGGACTGATGACATTCAAGGCGGATCTGGACATTCTCGAAAAGCTCGGCGGCAAGCTGCACGATCTGGCGGGGGAAGCGGCGAAGGCCAAGCCCGCCGCGGCGGCGACCGCGGGCCCCGACGAGAAACTGCTGTCGGGTGTGGCCGCCG
The DNA here is from genome assembly GCF_042732555.1 of Nocardia sp. NPDC059764. Lineage (NCBI taxonomy): Bacteria > Bacillati > Actinomycetota > Actinomycetes > Mycobacteriales > Nocardiaceae > Nocardia > Nocardia sp. NPDC059764. Next base: position 26,008 of record NZ_JBHWHH010000055.1, on the reverse strand, counting down.
GGCAGATCATGGCGGACCTGATCGACAATTCGCTGATCCCCACCGCGAAGGAACGGTTGAGCGAGACCGGCGACGTGATGATCAATGCCGCCAAGACCTTCGCCAAGGCCGAGGAGTCCTCGGTCGACTCGTTCGTCGACGTCTACCGCAAGGCCACGGGGGACTGGACGGTGGAGAACGCGTAGTGACCACGGACAATCCGCTGGCGTGGCTACGCACCGCCGACCCCCGGATCCTCAACCGGTTCGCCGCGTCGTGGGTGTGGATCGGCGACAACCTGGAAGCCGTCTTCACCAAGTACAACAACGCGGTCACCCAGGTCAACGGAACCCATTGGGAGGGAAAGTCGGCCGAGGCGGCGCAGTCGCGGGCGGCTGCGGATCTGAAGACGATGCAGGCGCTCGCCGACAAGCTCGACGCGCTGGCGACCCGTGCCCGGCAGGGCTACGAGGAAATCAATGACCCGCTGCAGAAGGCTCGCAACGTCCTCGCCGATGTTGAGGGGCGTGGCTGGTACGTGGGCCCCTCCTTGATGGTCCTCGCCAAGGACACCGCCGACCAGGCGAAGGCGAACGAGCTGGCCACTGATCTGTGGGACTACACCCGCAAGGCGATGGCCGCCGACGGCACCGTGCGGGACGCCTTGAACGCTGCCCGTGCGGGTCTGGCGGCGGCGTTCACCGCGGCCGCGTCCTTGGGTTCCGAACAGGGCGCTGCCGACGGCACGCAATTGGCCAAGGATCCGACGAAGCTGAACGATGTGGCGTCGCGTCGAATGATCGAAGCGGGCCAACTGACCCAGGAGCAGATCGACGCCCTGCGCGCGGGCGACACCGCCGTGATCCCCGCCTCGCAGATGGAATACCTGATCCAGCTCTCGAACTCCCTGGACGGCAAGAGCCCCCAGGAGATCGAACAGATCATGGACCAGCTCCCGCCGGACGCCGAACAGGCCCTCGCCAACTCGCTCCAGATCGTTTCCAACCCAAAGGTGTCCGCGGGCCCGGTCCAGCAGGGCGACAAGGATCTTCCCAACGGCGGCATGGGTGGTCTCAACCAACTCCCGGACACCATGCGCGACTCACTGACTCAACGAACCGGCCTCCTGGTTTCCCCGGGCGGCAACCAAACGCTCACTACCCAGGACCTCGATAGAACCCGATCCCTCGCCAAGATCGCAGGAGCGAGCGACGGCCGCTACCGCATGGGCAGCGACCTCGACAAATCCCTCCTCGAGAAGGCCGGCGCCTACATGGACGCCTCCGTCTCCATGGCGAAGTCGCACCCCTCCAACGTCGAAACCCCTTGGGTCTCGAAGTCGGTCCAAGAAATCTTCAACGCCGTAGGCGACGACAAAGCCGCCGTCCGCGACATAGTCACCGACGGTGACAAGGGCCAGCGCTTCATCGGCAACACCCTCAGCCGTGACTGGTACGACGACGGCCAGGCGGCGGCAAAGCTCTTCGCTTTCGACGATAACGCCGCAACCATCGAGAACCCCAACGACAAGATCGACGTCAAGTCCGCCGAGCGTGAGGGCAACATCATGAGCGCCGTCGCGAAATACACTGCCGACGACGAACATTGGAAGCACCTGGCCAACCTGGCGGGAGACAACAGCCAATCCGCCGGGCAACGCAACCCCCTCCTGATCCGCCAGCTCTCGACCAGCATGAGCCCCTATATCGATCAGCTCGCAGCCGACAACGGCGCGCACAAAGCCGGATTTGATGTTTCGTATGAGCATGGGAAGAGCTGGGTTGACCCTGACGGGAACGGTTCGTTCCGTGGGACAAGACATGTCTTCTCGCTGATGAATACCGACGACGAAGCGGGCAAAATCTTCGCTGAGGCGGCCGCGAGAGCCGCGCGTGCCAGCGAGGTCGAATTCGCGCATGATCCACGAGCAGCACAAGCAACACGGTTCTTGGAAATCTCGGGGCGGATTGACGGACTCGTCGACGCCGGACTACTCGAGGAATCCAAGGACCGTGTCGCCGACAAGAACCAAGCAGCTCAGGATGCATATGAGCGAAAGGAACGCTGGTTCAGTACTGGTAAGTCGGTTACCGCGATCGCCGTCAAACGGCTTCCGCTGACCGGCGATATCGTGTGGGACCTCGCAGACGGACAGGCCGATCCCATCAAGGAGTCGATGATCGGTCCGAAGCCCCAACCGGGCGAGACGCCCCAATTGACAAGGCCGAACGATGAATTCCGGACCCATAACATCCTCAGCCAGGCCCAGATACCGAACGACCTACAGCAGCAGTATCCCAACCTGTTCGACAACGGGATACTCAAATCGTGGGACATCCTGACCAGTGGGCAGGCGGGCGACGTTAGCTCGAATACGGCCGGCCTGACTGAGCTCCTGAACAAGCTCGACGGCGATTCTGACGGCGGAGTGCAGCGGAGCAAGGCCTACGACAAGGTAGCCACGGGTCTACCTGGACGACCGGAGGGGCGATGAAACTGGAGAAGCGCGCTTTTCGAGCTGGTGGCGTGATCATGGTGCTGATGGTGGTTCCTTGGATGACAGCCTGCGCGGACAAGCCGTCAGCGCCTGTCGGCGAGAAACCGGCCTTGTGTTCCGAACCATGGCCCAACTTCGATGAATGGAATTACAACGCCCTGGCCAAGATGACCATTTCGCCGGAATTGCAGCAGCAATATCCTGATCTCTTCGAGAACGGTCACCTGAAACCGTGGGATGTCATCGGCACCGGGCAGGCATATGAGGTCAACTCTCGCTATGTGGGTATCGAGGAGCTGCTGTACAAGATCGGTGGCGGCGTCAGCGTCGGGCAGCAGATGTACGAGGACTACCGCAACAATCGGACTCGAATCTGCGGGAGCGACCACTGAGTGACGAAATTGAGCTCCCGCCCGAGTACGCGGAGATGTGGGCGCGCGGAGAGCAACAAGAGCTTGATGCACAGCGGGCTTGGGCGGAGTCGCGAGCAGCGGAGGAGTCGGCTGGGCATCCGGACTCGTTGAGTCACGAGGACTGGTACGAGGAGGAGTTCGGGTCGAGGATCTCCGCGCCGCCCAACTGGTGACCGTTGGCGGCGGGATCTCGGCCAATAGTCTTCTGTTGGAATCCGATTGGTGCCGGGGTCGACGCTTACGGCATGAAAAAGAAGTTCATCGCCTCCGCCGTTCTCGCCGCCGCTTCCGCCGCCACCATTCTGGGCACCGGTTCGGCCGCCGCGGACGAGACCCGTCAGATCCATTTCGCCTACGGCTCCGACAACGGTTTCGTCAGCGGCCACCTGCAGGGGTTCGACAGCGACCACTACAAGCTCGATGCCCGGGGCGGGCAGACGATGATCGTCAGCGCGGCCCCGTACTGGTCGGACGTGGTGGTCACGGTGAAGGGCCCGACCGGCACCCTGACCTCCGGGCAGCAGTGGGCCAAGTTCACCCTGCCGGTGAACGGCTCCTACGAGGTCGTGGTGACCTCGCCGCAGCACCGCACCCTCGACTACGGTCTCGGCGTCAAGATCAACTGATCGTCCCGATTCCCATCCCATTGTCCTGAATTCGTGGAGCGCGCCCTCGGCGCGCTCCTTGATTCATGTGGGACGCTGACCGGGAAACGTCACTTTCCGCCGATCACGGATCTGGAAGCGAGGGCGCGATCATGGTCGAATACCCGCCGATGCCGCCGGCGTCGATGCCGCCGCCGCAGCCGATACTCGAGCCCAGCGTCGACCTGGATGTCTTCCCGCCCGCGCAACAGCGCCGCTGGACCGTCCTGATCCGCTTCATCCTCGCCATCCCGCACCTGTTCGTGCTGTTCATCCTGGTCCTCGGCCAGTTCGTGGTGGCCATCATCGGCTGGTTCGGCGCCCTGATCACCGGAGCCCTGCCCCAGTGGTGCGCCGACTACCTCCGCTGGACGGTCGCGTACACGGCCCGCGTGGAGGGCTACCTCTATCTGCTGGTCGACGAGTACCCCCCGTTCACCGTCGACACCGACGTGAACTACCCGGTGCGCGTACTGTTCCCGGCCCCCACCCGTCTCAACCGCTGGGCCGTCCTGTTCCGCTTCATTCTCGGTTTCCCCATCCAGGTCCTCGCCACCTGGCTCTCCACCGGCTGGATGGTCATCTCCCCGATCGTCTGGCTGATCGTCCTGATCACCGGCCGCATGCCAGCCGCCCTCTTCCAGGCGACTTCGGCAGTCCTCCGAGTCCAGATCCGCACCGAGTCCTACTGGCTCATGCTCACCCCCACTTACGTCAAGCAGGTCTTCGGCGACGGCCCCCTCCCCGAACCGGAGGCCGCCCTCCCGCCCGGCTTCACCCCCGTCTCCCCGACCCGCCCCCTCCTGGTCTCCCAAGCAGGCAAGATCCTGCTCTGGGTCATCCTGGTCCTCGGCATCATCTGGAGCTTCTTCAACCCCCGCGCCGATTTCGACACCGACGACGACGGCCCCACCCAGCCCACCCACATCGAATGGCCCCGCCCGACCCCCTGAGCCAGTAGTCGAAGCCGGGCCGAGGACGAATCCCGGCCCGGCTTCGACTGTCACATCCGTTACTGGAACACCTTGTCGAGGCTGTCAGCGGTCAACACCCGCTCCGACCACGCTTTAAGCGTCGTAGGGCATCTTGATAGAACGCGGTACGAAAACGGGTTCGGCGCCTGGACCGATGGTGATCCCCAGATCCTCTTCGTTCACGGTCTCGCCCGAATACACGAGGCGGTCCTTGATCTTCGCGACCTCGTCGGGGCTCATATCGTGGAACGGATCAGTCATAGCGGGTCGCCTCCCCAGCGTTTACACCACCTGTGAAGATCGCATGTGAGTACCAGCAGCGGTGAGACTATCGCGGTGATCTCTGGACGTGCGTGTATGGCAGCGTCCTCAACCGGAATACCTCGTCGAGACTGGTGGCGGTCAGTACTCGTGCGGACCAGGTTCGCAGCTGGGGCAAATCCGCGGCGCGCACGGTCGAGATGATCGATGAGGGCAATTCCCCGAACTTCAGCGACAGCAGTTCCCGTAATGCCTCTGCACGGCCCTCTACTTTGCCGCGGGCCTCGCCACGGCGGCCGGGAGCACGGATTGAAGCTCGCTGGCAGCATTGGCGGGTCTTGCCAGGACGTGGCGGAAGAAGGCGTCGTGCGGATTGTTCGGCGGGTCAGCCATATTCGGGCAAGCTACGCCGAATGAAGTCCGGTGCAGGCGAATTCACCGCTACACGCCATCCGACGCGCGGGCATTGCTCAGAGGACTGTTTCGCCGTCGGATTCGGAGGCTTCGGTGCGGTGGCGGAGGACGTGGGGGATGCGGGCCGCGGGTGGGATGACGATGCCGGCTTCGGCGAGCTTGGCGGCGGCCTGGTCGGGGTCGGCGGGTTTGCCGACGGTGGGGCCGTGGCCGATGGGGACCACCGAGTGGACGATGGTGTCCGGGTAGATGTGGACGTAGTTGAAGGCTTGGGCGGCGTCTCGGCCGCGCTGACCGCCGTCGCGCGCGGACATGTCCTGGCTGTAGCAGGTCGCGGAGGCCACGGAGACGGGGATTCCGGCGAAGGTGGCGGTGCTCGACAGGTGTAGGTGGCCGGCGAGGATGGCGCGGACGTCGGTGCCGTCGAGGACGTCGGCCAGGCGGCGCTGGTCGCGGAGCTCCACCAGGACGGCCAGGTCCTGGACGCAGGGGATGGGCGGGTGGTGCATGGCGAGGATGGTGCCGAAGGGGGCCGGTTCGGCGAGAACGTCACGCAGCCAGGCCAATTGGGCATCGGTGATCTCGCCCCAGTGGTGGCCGGGGACGGTGGTGTCGAGGGCGATGACGCGCAGGCCGTCGAACAGGTGGACGGCGTCGAACGGTGCGGCGGAAGGGGTTTCGTCGAGCAGGTGCTCACGGAGGGCGCCGCGCTCGTCGTGGTTGCCCGCCACCCAGACGACGGGGGCGCCGATGCGTTCGGCCCACGGCTCCACCAGGTCCCGCAGTTTGCGGTACGCGCCGGGCTCGCCTTGGTCGGTGAGGTCGCCGGTGAAGACGATGGCGGTCGGGGCGATGCCGCTGGCCTCGGCCTGGCCCAGCAGCGTCGACAGTCGCGCCTCCGCGTCGACCGCGCCGTAGAGCTCGGTGTCGGCGGCGATCAGGTGGGTGTCGCTGAAGTGGAACAGGACATGGTCCGCCCTGGCGTATTCGGCGACTCGCGAGATGTGCACGGACATCCTCCCCGGCATGTTCGTCAGGCCGTTTCTTCCAGATTGCCCGCGCACAATGACGGCATGCTTGCGGGAAGGTGAGGTTTGGGTGTCGGGCTAGTGCCCGAGGCTACCGGCCAGCACTCGCGGATGTTCCTGCTCACGTGCGTGCAGCAGGGTGAAGTAGCGACGCAGCATCAGGGCAGCGGTGGTGGCCAGTCCGGCCGTCAGTCCCCACCAGACCCCGGCCGCGCCCAATCCTACGGGGAACGCGAGCAGCAGCGCCGTGGGCAATCCCACACCCCAATACCCCACCAGCGAGAGCCGGAACCCGGCCTTGGTGTCCTTGAGCCCGCGCAGCAACCCCACCCCGATGTTCTGGGCGGCGTCGAAGAACTGCAGCACGATCGCGATCAGCAGCAGCGTGTGCGCCAAAGCCACGGTGGCGGAATCACTGTCGGCCAGGAACGGCTTCAACACCCAGTCCGGCGCGAGCACATACGCCGGCCCGGTGAGCGCCGCGACCAGTCCCGCGTAGCGCAGCGCCAGCCACGCCACCGAGCGCGCGTGCGAGTACTCGTCGCGCGCCACCGCCCGGCTGACCAGGATCGACGCCCCGTGCGAGAGCCCGATCGCCACCTGGAACACGATGTACACGATCTGGTAGACGACATTGTGCGCCGCCAGCGCCGCCGCCCCGAGACTCCCCATGACCAGCGCCAGCACCGAGAACATGCCCGCCTCGGACCCGTAGGTGAGCGCGATCGGCGTCCCCAGCCGCAGTTCCTCCCGCACCGTCGCCGCGTGCACCGGCCACATCCGGACCGGCAGCGTCGCACGCAGTTTCGGATCCCGCCGCACCATCGCCCAGAACACCCCGAAGGTGATCAGGAAGACCAGCGAGGTCGCCACGCCGACGCCCGTCAACCCGAGTGCCGGCAGCCCGGCCCAGCCGTGCATGAACGCCAGCGCCAGCACCAGATTCAGCGCTACCGACCCGAGCGTCACCAGCAGCAGCGCCTGCGGCCGTTGCATCCCGACCGTGTACTGCCGCAGCACCTGGAACCACAGGCACGGCACCAGTCCCGGCGCGAGCGCCACCATCATCGGCCGCGCCTGCGCCAGCACCGCGGCGTCCTGCCCCAGCCACCGCAACGCCCATCCGAGCCCGATCAGCAGTGCGCCGCCGAGCAATCCGGCCACGGTGGCGATCAGGAAACTCGACCGCACCACCTCCCGCACCATGGCCTCGGCCCGCCGCCCCTGCTTCTCGGCGCGGCTCACCACGGTGGCCACCTGATTCCCGGTCCCGGTGATCAACCCGACGCACATGGTCCGAATCTGGTTGAACAGCACCAGCGCCAGCCCGCCCGCGGCGACTTCCCGCACGCCGAGCGTCCCCATCAGCGCGATATTGGTGGTGGACACCGCGACCTGGGCGAGCTGGGTCAGCGCGATGGGCGTGGCCAGCGAGGTCAGCTGCCGCCCATCGGATTGCCGAAGCGCCCCGATCATTTCGTGGCAGCCCCGTCCGCGGGTGTGGTCGCCGCGTCCGCGACGGGCGTGGCGTCCGGCACCAGGATGGTGTGGGTGCCGGACGGTTCGGGCGTGGTGCCACGGAGTTTCGAGAGCAGTTGCGCGACCATGGCGGCCTGGTCCTCGAGCCGCTGCCGGTACTTGTCGAGGGCGAGGCAGACCAGTCCGGTGTCGCCGGCGGCGAGCAGCTCCCCGATCTCGTGGGCGGGCATGTCGGCCAGTTCCAGCTGGTGGATCAGACCGGCCTCGGGCACCTTCTGGTCGGCGTAGTCGCGCAGCGGCCGTCCGGTGAGGCCGCGTTCGACGGCGTAGTCGTCGGGCAGCGCGTAGTGCAGGTGCCGCAGCGCCGCGCGCTCGCGCGGGTCGGGGCGGGCGGCGGGCCGGTGGGTCTCGAGCAGGCGCGCGATCTCGGATTCGCGTTCGGTGTCGAGCAGGTCGCGGTCGCTCATCCACTCGTCGTCTAAGACGGTGTCGAGGTACTTCTCGCCGTCGTCGTTGATGATCACGACAACCGTGGAGTGGCAGGGGAATTCGTCGATCCGGGTGAGCGCCGCGTACACCGAGCTGCCCGACGACCCGCCGATCAGCAGTCCCAGCCGGGCGGCGAGCGCGCGGGTGGTGGCGAAGGCGTTCACGTCCGACACCTTCACCCGGTCCCGCTCGTCGATCAGATGGAGGTCCTGATCCACGTGCACCCCGGGTTCCGCGCCGATCGGGGTCCCGGTCCCGGACTGCCAGTAGTCGTGCCCGGGCCCGCCGAAAGCGATGGACCCTTCCGGCTCGACGCCGATCAGCCGCGGATCACAACCCTTCTCCCGCAGCCCCCGTGCCGTCCCGAACAGGGATCCGCCGGTCCCGACCGCCGCCACCAGCACGTCGACGTGTCCGAGGTCGGCCACCAATTCCCCGGCGAGCGCGACATATCCGACGCCATTGGCCGGATTGGCGTGCTGCGCCGGGAAGTACGCGCCGGTCTGCTCGGCCATCTCCGCCGCCCGCTCCTCCCGCGCGGAGGTGGACAGCCCGTCGTCACCCTCGTCGGAGACGAATTCGAGCGTCGCGCCCATGGCCCGCATGGCGTTCAGCTTGGCCTTGCACGCGTGATGGTCGACCACCGCGGTGAAGCGGTACCCGCGTTCGCGCGCGACCACCGCCAGCCCCAAACCCGTATTGCCGGAGGTCGATTCGATGATGTGCCCGCCCGGCCCCAACTGCCCGCGCCGTTCCGCGTCCAGCACCATGGCCCGGGCCATCCGGATCTTGGCGGTCCCGGTCGGGTTCATGGTCTCGAGTTTCAGGAACAGCCGTGTCCCGGTGGCCGGGCTGACGGCCAGCTCGAACAGCGGGGTCCGGCCGATCAGCTCGGACACTCGCCTGGCGATAACCGGCATCGAGTGTTTCTCCTCGGGAAGGTCGCTGGAGCGGGGCGCGGGGCGGTGACTGAAAACGGTTCAGAACGCGTCGAGAGCGGAATCGAGGTGCCAATTGAATTGTCGTCGATCCGGCGAGCTTCGCAAGACTACCTTCGGCGGAATGGGAAGCCCGTGAAATGAGGACTCGTTGCTGTCCATCTGATAACCGGCGGTATTCGGGTAAATGAGCAGATCATCGGTGGTGGCGGGCCGGGGGAGCGGGATCCGGCGCCGGCTCAGCATGTCATCTTCGAGGCAGGACGACCCGCCGACGCAGGTCGGGGTGAGATTTCCCGGGCGTTGCGGCCACAGCACCGGGTCGGGCAGGTATTCACTGTTGAACCATTGTTCGGAAAGGCTGAGGCTGGTCCCGTTGGCGGTGAGAATGTCGTATGGGACGCCGTGCGCGTACCGCGTTTTGACGCCCTGGATCCCGAATACCGTGCTGCCCGCGCGGTCCAGCAGCGCCCGCCCGGGTTCGATCGCCAGCCGAATGCCGGTTTCGCGCAACGTGTCCGCGAGGTCGTCGGTTCCGAGGATGGTGGCGAGCATGGCGGGCCCGGGCACCGGGCAGTGATACGGGTAGTAGGAGCCCGCGCCGGGGGCCCGGTCACCGTGGAACCAGCGTGGATTCACGCCCTTGCGGAAGGCATCCCAGTCGTCGCCGGAGACGTAGTCCACGCCGAAGCCGCCGCCGATCGAGATGGTGCTGATCGGATGGTCGAGCACGCGGGCCTTGCGGCAGCGTTCGATCAGCGCGTGGGTGAGCGCCGCGCGCGGGGCCGCCTCGTAGCCGGAGAGGTGAAAACTGAAGCCGTGCAGGTGAACGACGTTGCGATCGATCTCGGTGAGGGCGAGGTCCAATTCCGGCTCGGTCAGCCCGAACCGGCTGGTGGAGCCCGGGGGCAGCACGCGCAGCAGGACCCGGCTCGGTTCCGCGAACTTGCTCAGTCGCGTGAGCTCGTCCAGGTCGTCGACCGCGATCAGCGCCCGCGCCCGGGTCGCGAGTTCGAGCAGCCGATCCGATTTCGCCGGTCCGGTGACCATCAGGTCGGTCCCGGGGATGCCGCCCCGGATGGCGTCGTTCAGCTCGTCGACGCTGGCGACATCGACGCCGCAGCCGGCCTCGGCGCAGGCGCGGACGACGCAGTCGGCCTTGTTGGCCTTCTTCCCGTAGTAGACAGAGCCCCGCACTCCGGCCCGGGTGAATACCCGCTGGAATCCTCGAATGTTCTCCACGACCTGCTCGGGGTACATGACGTGGAACGGTCCGTCGATCTGCCGGGCGATTTGCCGCAGCGCCTCCGGGTGGTCGAGTAGCCCCTGTTCCCAGGCGTGTCGGTGCGCGGGCATCGGGCTGGCGGTAATGGTGGAGATACCGGGAGGGGCGACCACGGTCTCGGTGGAGGCGGACATTTTTCCTTTCGGGCGCGCGGGGGCTGCCTCTCGGGCGCGGCGATAGCCGACATGCATGGGAGTGTGTCGTTCGAAACGTTAGACCCGAGCGGTTATCGATTGGATCAATGTCGCGAATAGCCGTTTCGGGTGAATTTCTGAGGCGAATCCAGCCGGTCAATTCCGGCGATCAGTCCCAGAGCGAAACCTCGGTGCCGCGTCCCTCGGCGATGGCGCGATTGGCCAGCGCGTGGGCGACGGCGATATCGGTGAGCACCAGCCCGCTGTTGTACACGAAGATTCGTTCGTCATCGGAGATCCGGCCGACGGCGCGATGTCCCAGGATCTGGGGTAGCTCGGCGTCGACCCGGCGTAGTCGGCCGTCCGGGCCCGCCATATCGGTTCCGGTGAGCGCCATCTGCTCGGCGCTGGTGGCGATCACGCGATCGGCGTGCACCAGCGTGGAGGGGGCGAGGCCGTAGCCGACCAGCACCACGGTCGAGCCGGGCGCGAGATCCTCGGAGTCGATGGCGACCCGGGTGCCCGGACCCGCGGTGGCGAGGACGACGTCCGCCTCCCGCGCGGCCGCGTTGGGGTCGTCGACGGTCTCCAGTTCCGCGTGCGGATGGTGGTGCAGCAGTTGCTGATACACGGCTTCCCGGCCTTCGGGGTGGGTGCCATAGAGCATGAGTCGGTTCAGTTGCGGGTTCGCCGCCAGCAGGTGGGGCAGCGCGTTGCGCCCCTGGGTGCCGGTGCCGATCAGCAGCGCGCTGCGCGCGCCCGGCCGGACGCATTCGCGCACCAGCAGAGCCGAGACCGCGGGTGTGCGCAGCGCGCCGACGCGGGCGCAATCCATCAGCGCGATGGGCGTTCCCGTGGAGTCGTCGTAGAGCGAGATGGTGGTGAAGTACCGCTTGTTGGAGCGGTCGTGGTGCGGATCGAACTTGTAGCTGGTCTTCATCGCCACCACCCGGCGGCGGCCGTCGCGGCCCAGCATGGCGTACGCGACCGACCAGCCGTCCGGGTGCGCCACGCTCAGCTTCCGCGGGTTGTCCGAATCACCGCCCGCCAGTGCGAGATACGCGTCCTCGACGGCGCGCACCACCTCGGCGGGGCTGATCGGGACATCCGCCAGATCGCTGCGGCTGAGCACCCGGAGCGGGGTGGGGCGGTAGTTCACGGGCGCTGTCCTCTGGTCGTGCTGAAGGGAGCGATCACGCGCTGACCGTAGCCGTCCTCCTCGGCTTCGGCCGCGGCGCGGCGGCGCTGGGGCAGACGGATATTCACCCGCTTGAGCCAGCGGTCGGTGCCGTCGTAATGCGGCGCGAAAGGCACCCTGCCGTGGACCACGGAATCATTGTCCACCAGCAATAGCTCGCCGGGAGCCAAAGCGACCGCGCGACTTACACGGTGCAATTCGCTGGTCAAATGCTGGTAGGCACAACGAAATTCGTCGTCGGCCCGGTCGATCGGGGTGTACGCGGGGTCGAAACGCAGTGTCGGCCCGTCGGTGTCGGCCCCGACGGTGGGGATCGGCGGCGCGGACCGGCCGCCGAAATCCTCGCCGTAGGAGACGTCGGGCAGGATCGGCAGCCGGGCTGTACGCAGGATGTCCCATTGCGCCGCATCGAGTTCCACCTGCCGGATCGAGGACACGGTGGTGGCGACCAGATCGGGGTTGCGCAGGCAGCCCAGCATCAGCAGGTTGGCGCGCTCGGGGTGGAAGGCGTCCTCGGTGTGCGGGCTGAGCAGCGCGGTGCTGCTGGCCCCGGACTGCTCATGTTCGTGGCCGGGGGTGGGCAGGATGTTGTTCACCAGCCGCCCGGCCTGCTGCCCGTGCCAGCCGAACGGCTCACCGGCGCACCGGGCCAGCAGCAGCATGGCGATGTCGAGTTCGAACGACCCGGCTCGCCGCGAGCGTTCGCCGGCCCAGCGCGCGGCCTCCTCCCAGTTGAACGGGGTCGGGCCGAGCACATCCTCGTCGATCGGTAGCCGGCCGATCACCGCGACGCCCGCGGCGGTGGCGGGCGGGCGCATGGCCTCGTGCACGACGTCGGGCAACCTGCCGTATTTGGCGTCGATGTGGCGCACCAGGACCGGATGCGAGAGGGTGGCTGCGATCTCCGGCGTGGCGCCCACTGTGACCGCGATCTCAGCGGCGAGGTAGCGGATGGCCCGGGTCGCGGCTTCCGGCAGATCGCGGCGTTCGAGCTGGTCGGGGTGGTCGGGGTGGAGCGGGTGACGTTCGGAGAGAACGCTTTTCACCAAGGGAAGGGCCTTCCTGGCTGGGGCGGTGACATGGTGATCTCGGCTCGACCGAAGACGGTATTGCCCCCGCATTAATTTGGCAAGGCTTACCTAACGGTGTGTCGTAGAAATAGCGAATGCGTATAGGATTCCCGCGCGGAGGGTAATCGAATCGGTCTCGTTCGGGCGAACCGCGTTGACGTTTCTCGCCTGCGTGCCGATCCATCTGGATGATGAACGGTGTGCGTATCCGAATGGCCGGGCTCCGGGCCCCGCTGACCCGCGCCGGCCTGGTGGGCGCGGCCGTCGCTCTGCTCGTGCTGACCGGTTGCGGGACAACCCATCTCACGCCGGTGCCCGACGACATGCCGCCCCGAGCGGGGGCGCCGGTGCCCGCGATCGATCTGGATGCCCCGGGCCGCACCGCGATTCAGCTCCGCGACTGGGCGAAGGAACAGCGCGAATCGACCGGCATCCCGGTGCTCGCGCTCGAGGCGTACGGGTACGCGGCCGCGGTGATGGCCCGTTCCAGGCCCGAGTGCGGGATCGGCTGGACCACCCTGGCGGGCATCGCCAGCGTCGAGAGTCGGCACGGCACCCACGCCGGTTCCCGCATCGCCGACGACGGCACGGTGTCGCCCCCGATCCGCGGCCTGGCCCTGGACGGTTCGCCGGGCCGCGCCCGCATCCTCGATGTCGGCGCCACCGACGCGAACCCGGTCTACGCCCGCGCCATGGGCCCGTTCCAGTTCATCCCCGAGACCTGGCAGCGCTGGGGCGTGGACGCCAACGGCGACGGAAAGATCGATCCCGACAACATCGACGACGCCGCCCTCACCGCCGCCCGCTACCTCTGCGCCATGGGTGGCGATCTGACCGCCGCCCCCGGTTGGCAGCAGGCTCTGCTCACCTATAACCAATCCACCAGCTACATGAATACCGTCCGGTATCGCGCCGCCGCCTACAGTGTGGGCCGCACCGTCTGACCGGTCCCGGAGTGAGGCCCAGAAGTCGAATTGCGCACTGCTAGGCTTTTCGGCAGCACGGGGATAGCCGTGCGACCTGCCGAGTCAGCAGCCGAAGGAGTGTCGTTTCGTGGCCATCATCGAACAGGTCGGAGCTCGCGAGATCCTGGATTCTCGTGGCAACCCCACTGTCGAGGTCGAGATCGCTCTCGACGACGGCACCCTCACCCGCGCGGCCGTGCCCTCCGGCGCGTCCACCGGTGAGCACGAGGCCGTCGAGCTGCGTGACGGTGGCGACCGCTACCAGGGCAAGGGTGTGCAGAAGGCCGTCGAGGGCGTCCTCGACGAGATCGCCCCGGCCGTGATCGGTCTCGACGCCGTCGAGCAGCGCACCGTCGACCAGACCCTGCTGGATCTGGATGGCACCCCGGACAAGTCGCGCCTGGGCGCGAACGCCCTGCTCGGCGTGTCGCTGGCCGTGGCCCGCGCCGCCGCCGAGTCCTCGGGCCTGGAGCTGTTCCGCTACGTCGGCGGCCCGAACGCCCACGTGCTGCCCGTCCCGATGATGAACATCCTCAATGGTGGCGCGCACGCCGACTCCGGCGTCGACGTCCAGGAGTTCATGATCGCCCCCATCGGCGCGCCGACCTTCAAGGAGTCGCTGCGCTGGGGTGCCGAGGTCTACCACACGCTGAAGTCGGTGCTGAAGGCTCAGGGCCTGTCCACCGGCCTGGGCGACGAGGGCGGTTTCGCGCCGTCGGTCGCCAACACTCGCGCCGCCCTGGACCTGATCGTCTCCGCGATCGAGAAGGCCGGTTTCAAGCTGGGCAGCGAGATCGCGCTGGCGCTCGACGTGGCCGCCACCGAGTTCTACACCACCGGTGAGGGTTACAAGTTCGAGGGCAAGCTGCACACCGCGGCCGAGATGTCGGACTTCTACGCCGGCCTGCTGGGCAACTACCCGATCGTCTCGATCGAGGACCCGCTGTCCGAGGACGACTGGGACGGCTGGGTCTCGCTGACCGACCAGATCGGCGACAAGGTGCAGCTGGTCGGCGACGACCTGTTCGTCACCAACCCGGACCGCCTGGAAGAGGGCATCGCCAAGGGCGCGGCCAACGCGCTGCTGGTGAAGGTCAACCAGATCGGCACCCTGACCGAGACCCTGGACGCGGTCGACCTGGCCCACCGCAACGGCTACAAGACGATGATGAGTCACCGGTCCGGCGAGACCGAGGACACCACCATCGCCGACCTGGCCGTGGCCGTCGGCTCCGGCCAGATCAAGACCGGCGCCCCGGCTCGTTCCGAGCGTGTCGCCAAGTACAACCAGCTGCTGCGTATCGAGGACGCCCTGGGCGACTCGGCGCGCTACGCCGGTGACGCGGCCTTCCCGCGTTTCGCGTTCGAAGGCTGACATAGTCGAAGGCTGAGAAGGCAATCGATCAGCTGACTTTCGAGGTGTGAGATGACGGAGCGACGGGCGCGCGGTACCAGTCCTGCGGGACGAAGTGACCGGCGCCCGTCGCGCTCCACCCGGTCCAAGACCGCCTCGGGCGGGAAGCGGACCGAAACCGCCACCGCGGCATCCAAGTCCGGCGCGGCCGCCAAGGTCGCGAGCAAGACTCGGAGCGCGGCCAAGGCCACGGCCAAGCGCCGCACCACGCCCGCCGCGAATTCCGAACGGCACGAACGCAAGATCCTGGGCCTTTCCACGGGTCGCGCGGTCCTGCTGGCCGCGGTATTGGCGGGCCTGGCGCTCACCCTGGCGGTCCCGCTGCGCACCTATTTCACCCAGCGCACCGATGCCGCCGAACTGGCCACCCAGCACCGTCAGCTGGAAGAGGAAGTCTCGGTGCTGCGTGATCGCCGTGCGCAGCAACAGGATCCGAACTACATCAAGGCCGAGGCCCGGGACCGCCTGCGCCTGGTGATGCCGGGGGACACCCCCTACATCGTGCAGATCCCCGAGATCGAGCAGCCGGCCATCCCGACCCAGCCCGCCAAACCGCGGGAGCCCGACCCCTGGTACACGCAGGTGTGGCGCAGCATCTCGTCGCCGCAACCGGTCGCCGCTCCCGCACCCACCACCACCCCGGCGCCGCCCCCGCCGCCCATACCCTCCGAGGAAGGACAACCCAGGTGACCGCAGCCGAGAACGAACCCAGCGAGCGCGATCTCGCGATCGTCGCCGAGCAACTGGGCCGGGCTCCGCGCGGCGTGCTCGCCATCGCGTACCACACCCCCGACGGCCTGCCCGCGGTCGTGAAGACCGCGCCCAAGCTGCCCGACGGCACGCCCTTCCCGACCCTGTACTACCTGACCGACCCGCGGCTGACCGCGGAAGCGAGTCGGCTCGAGACCACGGGCTTGATGCGCGACATGTCCGAACGCCTCACCCGCGATCCGGAACTGGCCGCCGCCTACCGCGCCGCGTACGACAGCTACCTGGCCGAACGCAATGCCATCGAGGACCTGGGCACCGACTTCGCCGGGGGCGGCATGCCCGACCGGGTGAAGTGCCTGCACGTCCTGATCGCCCACTCCTTGGCCAAGGGGCCGGGGCTCAATACGCTCGGTGACGAAGCCGTCGCCCTGGCGGCCGAACACGGCCTGCGCGGCACCGCCATCCCCGCCGACTGGCCGAAATACGACCAGTACCGCACCGATTCGGCCACCGGCGACGCCTGACCCGGCGCGTTCGCCGGAGTCGTTCGGCACCACTCGAATTCAGAGGTCACTGATGAGCAATGCGGAATTCGCCCAGAGCTCGGCGGCTGCCGGCGACACGGCGGCCGAAGGACACGAGCGGATCGCGGCGATCGACTGCGGCACCAATTCGATTCGTCTGCTGATCGCCGACGCCACCCACGACGAGGCGGGCGCGCCGCACCTCACCGACGTGCACCGCGAGATGCGGATCGTGCGCTTGGGGCAGGGCGTCGACGCCACCGGCGCGCTGAATCCCGAAGCGATCGAACGGACCCGGGTCGCGCTGCGCGACTACGTGGACCTGATGCTGAAGCACGGGGTGACGCGGGTGCGGATGGTCGCCACCTCCGCCACCCGCGACGCCTCGAACCGCGAGGACTTCTTCGGCATGACCGGCGAGGAACTGGGCCGGGTGGTGACCGGGGCGCAGGCCGAGGTCATCACCGGTGACGAGGAGGCGCGGCTGTCGTTCGCGGGCGCGGTCGGCGAACTGTCCAGCGCCGCAGGGCCTTTCGTGGTGGTCGATCTCGGCGGCGGGTCCACCGAGGTGGTGCTCGGCGACGCCGCCGGTGTGCAGTCGGCGTATTCGGCCGATATCGGTTGCGTGCGGATCACCGAGCGCTGCCTGCACGGCAATCCGCCCACCCGCGAGGAGGTCGCGTCCGCGCGGTTCTTCGCCTCCGAGCGGCTGGCGCAGGCCTTCGGCGTGGTGCCGGTGGAGCGGGCGCGCACCTGGGTGGGCGTGGCCGGAACCATGACCACGATCGCGGCGGTCGCGCTGGATCTGCCCGAATACGATTCGGAGCGAGTGCATCTCACCCGCATGCCGCTGTCGGGCCTGCGCAAGGTGTGCGATCGGCTGATCGGCATGAACCATGACGAGCGGGCGGCGCTCGGGCCCATGCACCCCGGCCGGGTGGATGTGATCGGCGGTGGCGCTGTGGTTGCTGAGGTGCTGGCGGATGAGCTGGCGCGGCGGGCCGGGATCTCCGAACTTATTGTCAGCGAGCACGACATCCTGGACGGCATCGCGCTTTCGATTGCCTGATAAGGCCATTCTTCGAGTGCGTTCGAGGCCATTTGCCCGATGTCGAGGTCGGGCCGACCTTCCCCTGGGAAAATGTGACGTAGGTTAACTCGTGAGGTTGCTGTCAGATTGCCCGATATGGGAGGGTCTCGGTATGTCAGGAGTAGCACACGACGCGAAACCGGCCACTGAACGGACCCTGTTCGGCCATCCCATCGGTATCGCGAATTTGTTCGGCGTCGAGTTGTGGGAACGGTTCTCGTTCTACGGGATGCTCACCATTCTCGGCTACTACCTGTACTATTCGACCACCGACGGCGGCCTGGGCATGGCCCAGTCGACCGGTCTCGGCATCGTCGGCGCGTACGGCGGTCTGGTCTATCTGTCGACGGTGCTCGGCGCGTGGGTGGCCGACCGGCTGCTCGGTTCCGAGCGGACCGTCTTCTACGGCGGCGTCATCGTCATGGCCGGCCACATCGCGCTGGCCATCCTGCCCGGACTGGCCGGTGTCGGCGTCGGTCTGGTGCTGGTCGCGCTGGGTTCGGGTGGTCTGAAG
This sequence comes from Nocardia sp. NPDC059764, assembly GCF_042732555.1. Lineage (NCBI taxonomy): Bacteria > Bacillati > Actinomycetota > Actinomycetes > Mycobacteriales > Nocardiaceae > Nocardia > Nocardia sp. NPDC059764. Next base: position 7,987 of record NZ_JBHWHH010000055.1, on the reverse strand, counting down.
GCGAACGCCTCCTCGCTGCTGGGCACCCTCTACGACAAGGACGACCCGCGCGCGGACGGCGGCTTCACCCTCTTCTATCTGGGCATCAACCTGGGCGCTTTCGCGGGCCCGCTGATCACCGGCCTGCTGCAGGACCACATCGGCTTCCACTTCGGCTTCGGCGCCGCGGCGGTCGGTATGGCGGTCGGCCTCACCCAGTACGTCATCTTCCGCAAGAACCTCGGTGAGCACGGCCGCGACGTCCCGAATCCGTTGCCGCGCACCGAGATCCCGAAGGTGATCGCCGTCCTGGCCGCCTTCGCGGTGATCGTCGCGATCGCCGCCGCCACCGGGCTGGTGACGCTGTCCAACCTGCCCAACGTCACCACCGGCGTCATCACCGCCGCGTCGATCGTCTACTTCGGCATCATGCTGACCAGCGCCAAGGTCACCCCCGTGGAGCGCACCCGGGTTCGCGCCTACATGCCCCTCTTCATCGCCAACGCCGTCTTCTGGTCGCTGTTCCAGCAGATCTTCACGGTCCTGTCGGCCTACTCCGACAAGCGCATGACCTGGTCCATCTTCGGCTGGACCGCGCCCTCCAACTGGATCGGCTCGATGGAACCGGTCTGGATCATCGCCCTGTCGCCGCTGTTCGCCATCATGTGGACCCGCCTCGGCACGCGCGCCCCCAGCACCCCGCGCAAGTTCTCCCTCGGCGTCATCGGCATGGGCGCCGCCTTCCTCCTGTTCACCCTCTTCTCCGGCACCGAGGGCAAGTCGGTGTCCTTCGTCATCGTCTTCTTCATCCTCGGCGCCTTCGCCGTCTCCGAGCTCATGCTGTCCCCGATCGGCCTGTCGGTCACAACCAAGCTGGCCCCCAACGCCTTCCGAGCCCAGATGATGGCCCTCTACTTCTTCTCGGTCGGCATCGGCACCTCCATGTCCGGCGTCCTCGCCAAGTACTACGACCCCTCCCGCGAACTCGCCTACTTCGGCATCACCGGCCTGGTGGCCATCGTCGTCGGCATCGTCGTCTGGTCCCTCTCCCCGTGGATCAGCCGCCACATGGAGGGCGTGCACTGACCCTCCGTCACATGCCGGGCATGGCGAGGAATTCATAGACCTCGATGGTGCCGCCCGATGCGGTGTGCGGATGGCCTTCCAGGACCTTCTGGAGATCCCCGGCCGAATCGGCCTGCAGGATCGAGAAGCCGCCGACACCGCCATCGGCGTTCACCGAGCCCGGTCCGAGGGGTGAACCGAGATCGACGAGCGCGGCGCCGGCGCGCCCGGCCCAATCCATCCAGGCCTGCATCCCGGCCGCGAGCGCCTCGGGGGTGCTCTGCGCGATCTGTTCGCGAGCGGACTGATCGGATTTGTAGAGCACGAGGAACTTGGTCATCGGTGGCTCCTGTCTCTCCGACTGTTCGCCAATCGTATGCCGAGATTCCGCGACACGGTGCGGGGTATGCGAAAGCGCCCACGGCGTTCGGCCGTGGGCGCTTTCGGTACCGGGATTCAGTCCTTGACCAGCTGCGGGGCGTCGTCGAGCTGGTCCAGGGTGTCCGGGATCTGCTCGCCGTGCGCCGGGGCGTCGGAGCGGTTGGGGAGCAGGACCGCCATGACGATGACGATCAGCGCCAGGCCCGCCGAGACCAGGAAGGCCAGGCGCATGCCGTCGAGGTGGGCGTTGAGCGGGTTCTCGCCGCCGTCGACCAGGTGGGTGGCGCGGGAGGTCATGACCGTGATGACCAGGGCGGTGCCGAAGGCGGCGGCCACCTGCTGGAGGGTGCCGAGCATCGAGCTGCCGTGGGAGTACAGGTGCATGGGGAGCGCGCCCAGGCCCAGGGTGAAGACCGGGGTGAAGGCGGCGGCCAGGGACACCATCAGCAGGATGTGCAGGGCGACCAGGGCGGCGTAGGGGGTGGTGAGCGAGATCTGGGTGAAGCCGACCAGGGCGGCGGTGATGCCGATCGAGCCGGGGATCACCAGGACCCGTCCGCCGAAGCGGTCGAAGATCTTGCCCACGGTGGGACCGAGCAGACCCATGGCCAGGCCGCCGGGCATGACCAGCAGACCGGTCTGCAGCGGGGTGAGTTCCCGCAGGGTCTGCAGGTACAGCGGCAGCAGGATCATCGAGCCCATCATGGCCAGGAAGGCCACGGCCATCAGGACCAGCGCCTTGGCGTAGGTGCCCGACAGCAGGACGCGCAGGTCCAGCAGCGGGGTGCCGTTGCGCTGCAGCGAGATCTGACGGACCACGAAGATGGCGACCAGGGCCAGACCACCGGCCACGAACAGGGCGGGGGTCGCGACGCTGCCGGAACCGAACTTGCTCAGGCCGTACACCAGACCGCCGAAACCGAAGCCCGCGAACACCACACTGAACCAGTCGATCGAACCGGCCTGCGGCTCACCGACATTCTCCAGGTTGCGCAGACCGAACACGGTCACCGCTCCGGCGATCGGCAGCACCAGCACGAACAGCCAGCGCCAGGAGCCGTAGTTGAGCACCGCGCCGGAGATGACCGGTCCCATGGCCGGGGCCACCGAGATGGCGAGGGTGACATTGCCCATCACGCGGCCGCGATCCTGCTCGGGAACCACGGTCATCAGCGTGGTCATCAGCAGCGGCATCATGACGGCGGTGCCGCCGGCCTGGATGACGCGCGCGATCAGCAGCACGGCGAACGACGGCGCGACCGCGGCGAGCGCGGTGCCGACCAGGAAGACGCCCATGGCGATGGCGTACGCGCGGCGGGTGGAGACCCGCTGCAGGAACCAGCCGGTCACCGGAATGACGGCGGCCATGGTGAGCATGAAGACGGTGGACACCCACTGCGCGGACCGCTCGGTCACGTGGAGATCGTTCATGAGCCGCGGAATCGCGTTGATCATGATGGTCTCGTTGAGGATGACCGTGAATGTCGCGAGCACCAGCAACCGGATGACCGTTGGTGTCCGCTGCTTGGTCGAGCTCGCGGATAAGTCGGCGGGCATCGGTAAACCTCCGGGGTGTTCGTGTTCGAGGGGTGGGTGGTCCGCGGAATCGGTGATCGCCGTCCGGGTGCCACATCGATGCAGACGGGTACTGATCGCTCAACTCATCGGTCGGCGGCCAGTATTCCGGCGGGGTCCGACAGGATTCATCCGATTATCGGGCGTCTCACCGCTGAGCGGGATGCTGAATATGCGCTCTCACCAGTGCCTATGACTGCCGGAAAGATCGAAAAGTGAGGCAGGTCACGATCTTCCGTACCCACCGGCCCGGCGGCGCATGGTCTGTAACCCGCCATGATGGACGGTGTGAGAACGACCGTGGCCGAACAGCTTCCGCCGCTGCGTGGACGCGAGCAGGAGCAACAGGCGCTCGGCGCGCTGATCGACGGCGTGCGTGAGGGTCGCAGCGCGGTCCTGGTACTGCGCGGCGAGGCCGGGATCGGCAAGACCGCGCTGCTGGAGGATGCCGCCGCGCGTGCCGAGGGATTGCGGGTGCTGCGCGGCACCGGCCTGGAGGCGGAGGCGGAACTGCCGTTCGCCGGTCTGCAATTACTCCTGTCCCCGGCGTTGGACCGGCTGTCCGGCCTGCCGGAACCGCAGCGTGAGGCCTTGTCGGCGGCGCTGGGGCTCGGCCCCGGCGGTCGCGAACCCATGCTCACCGGACTGGCGGTGTTGTCGCTGCTCACCGAGTACGCGGACGGATCGGGTCTACTGGTCGTCGTCGACGACGCGCAGTGGCTGGACCGGGCGTCACGGGACGCGCTGCTGTTCGCGGCCCGGCGGCTGCGGGCCGAGGGCGTGGCCATGGTGTTCGGCGTGCGGGACGGGGAGGGCGCGTTCGAGGCGGTCGGCCTGACCGAGCGGCGACTGACCGGTCTGTCACCCGAGGCCGCCGCCGCCCTGCTCGATGAGCACGACCTCACCCCGGCCGTCCGCTACCGGCTGCTGGCCGAAGCGCACGGCAACCCCCTCGCGCTGCGGGAACTGCCGCTGGCCATGGCCGCCGAGGCCACCCCCGATCTCGCCGCGGGCGCGCTGCCGCTGACCGATCGGCTGCGCCTGGCCTTCCACGGCCGGATCAGCCGCCTGCCGGAGGCGACCCGAACACTGCTGACCGTGCTCGCCACGGATGAATCCGGTGAAGCCGCCGTCATCCTGCGCGCATCGGCGAGCCTGGGCGCGGGGGTCGACGATCTCGCACCCGCGGAAGCGGCGGATCTGCTGCGCCCCGGCTCCGGGACCTCGATCACCTTCCGCCACCCCCTGATTCGCGCGGCCGTCTACCAACGTGCCCCGCTGGGACAGCGCTTGGCCGCGCACCGGGCCCTGGCCGAAGCCCTCGATGCGCCGGAGCAGTCGGATCGGCGGGCCTGGCATCTGGCGTCGGCGGCGCTGGGTCCCGATGCCGAGGTGGCGGATGCTTTGGAGCGCACCGCCGTTCGGGCTCGTGAGCGCGGCGGTCACACGGCGGCGGCCGCCGCCTACGATCGCGCGGCGCGCCTGAGCGATGGGCCCGAGGACCGTACGCGCCGACAGGCCCTGGCCGCCCAGGCAGCCCTGGAATCGGGTGATGTCGAGCGGGCCGGAGACCTGGCCCGCCGCACCGCCCGGGAAGTGAGCTCGGAATCGTTGCGCGCCGGTCTTTCCCAGGTTCAGGCCCTGGCCAAGTTCTGGCAGGGCGAGTTCCCCGAGGCGCATCGGCTGCTGATCGACGCGGCCGCGAGCATCGCCGCCGACGATCCGGAGCAGGCCGCGGGAATGCTGGTGCAGGCCATCCACACCGGCTGGTACCTGGGCGAGCCGGAACTGACCGAGGTGCTGAAGCGCCTCGGCGACCTACGTCTGACGGACGAACCCGCCGTGGCACCGGTCGTGCGGTTCCTGGGCCGACTGTTCGACACCGGCCCCGGCGCGCCGCTGTCACTCACCGAGACCCTCGCCGAGATCCGTTCCCGTGGTGAGGTTTCCGACCAGGTTCTGCTGATCCTGTGTGGTGTGGCCCTGGCCCGCGGCCAAGACGGCCCCGCCTTCGATCTGGCCGTATCCCTGGCGGCCCGGCACCGTGCCGCCGGTGCCGCGGGCCGCTTGCCGACCGTGCTGTTCTTCGCCGCCGAAGCCGATATCTTCACCGGCCGCCTGACCGACGCGCGCACCGCCACCGTCGAAGCCCGCGACCTCGCCCGCGACACCGGCCAGCAGCAGTGGGTGCGCCAACTCAGCAGTGTGCTGGCGCATCTCGACGCCCTGCGCGGCGATGAGGCCGAATGCCGTGCGCACGCCGACCTCGGTCTGGAAGGCGACACCCCCGGATCGATCGCCCCCGGCGCGCCCTGGGCGCACTGGTCGCTGGGCTTGCTCGAGCTCGGCGCCGGCCGCGCCGAGCCCGCCCTGTCCCGCTTCGAGCGTTTGACGAAAGTCCCCTTCAGCCACCACATCTGCGCCACCCGCTCGATTCCGGATCTGGTCGAGGCCGCCGTCCGGCTCGGAGCCCCGGACCGCGCCGCCGCCCCGTTCGCGAAGCTGGCAGGCTGGGCGGAATCGGTGGGCCAGCCCTGGGCCGAGGCCTTGGTACTGCGCTGCCGCGCTCTGCTCGACGACGATCACGCCGAGGACCTCTACACCCGGGCCCTGGCGATCCATGATCGCGAGGCCCGCCCCATCGAATTCGCCCGCACCGCACTGCTGTACGGCGAATGGCTGCGCCGCGCCCGCCGCAAGTCCGAGGCCCGTACCCACCTGACCGAGGCCCTCGAGGTCTTCGATCGCCTGGACCTGCGCCCGTGGGCCGAGCGGGCCCGCCACGAGCTGTCGGCGGCGGGCGCCCCCGCCGCCGATCCCCCCGGTGCGCGGACGACCGCCACCGGCCTGACCCCGCAGGAGTTGCAGATCGTCCGCCTGGCCGCCGAGGGCCTGTCCAATCGCGATATCGCGGCCCAGCTGTTCCTGAGCCACCGCACCGTCGGCTACCACCTGTACAAGGCGTACCCGAAGCTCGGGGTGACTTCCCGCGGCGAGTTGAAAGGAATTGCCGCGCAGCTGCATTGATCGCGGCGCCGTCACGCCTTGACGAACTCGAGGAGGTCGGCGTTCACCTGGTCGGCGTGGCTCCGGTACAGCCCGTGGCCGGCGGTCGGGTACTCCTTCAGCACCGCCTCGGGGTAGAGCCGCACGGCCTGGCGGCTGCTGACCTCGATCGGGATGGACTGGTCGTGCAGGCCGTGCAGCAGCAGGGTGGGCACCGTCAGTGCGGCGACATCGGCGCGGTGGTCGGTGCGGGCCACCGCCTTCTGGACCTCGAGCGCCGCGATCGGGGAGCAGCTCATGCTGCGCCGCACCTCGGCCTCGATGGCGGCGGGGGAGACCCGGGTGCCGAGGTGGGTGGCGAAGTAGCCCTGGGCGCGGTCCGCCAGCCACTGGGCGCGGTCGGCGCGCAGGTCCGCGGTGGAGGCGTCGATCATCGCGGCGGGAACGCCGATCGGGTTGTCCTCGGTCTGGAGCAGGTACGGAATCGCGGGGCCCAGCAAGGCGATTCGCGATACCCGGTCCGCGCCGTGGCGGGCGAGGTAGCGGACGGCTTCCGCCGCGCCGGTGGAGTGCGCGATCAGGGTCGCGTCCCGCAGGTCCAGGTGTTCGAGCAGTGCGGCGAGATCGTCGGCGCGGGTGTCGGTGTCGTAGCCGGCGGACGGGCGGTCCGAACGGCCGTGGCCGCGCCGGTCGAGCAGGACACAGCGGTAGCCCTGCTCGAGGAAGAAGGGCACCTGGCACTCCCACATGTCGGTGGGCAGGGCCCAGCCGGAGATGAAGACCAGCGGTGCGCCGGTGCCGTAGTCCTCGTAGGCGAGAGTGGTGCCGTCGGTGGGAGTGGTGAAGAACATGGGAATCCCCTTGTCGTACCGAAGTTTCGGTGGAGGGCCGGGCGGTGTCGCGTGCCGCCCGGCCGGTCGTGGATCAGAGTCCGGCCGGGACCTGGTCGAGGAAGCCGTAGACGCGCTCGATGCGTCCGTCGGCGGCGAGGGCGGCCACGTCGAAGCCGATCACCAGCGGTTCCGCGCCGGGAGCGCCCAGGTGCCAGGTGAATCGGGCGATGTGGTGGTTGGCGTCCACGGCCCCGCCGAGGGTGAACTCGAGCCCGGCGAACTGCGCCTGCACGGCGGCGATGGTGGCGTCGAGTCCGGCGTGCCCGCGCACCGACACCAGCGGGTCGGTGTATTCGGCGTCCGCGGTGAACAGTTCGGCGACCAGCGCGGCCCGCTGCCCGGCGTCGGTGGTGTTCCAGGCGGTCAGGTAGCGCTGCACGAGTTCGGTGATGTCACTCATCGTCGTTCTCCTCGGTTCGTGTGAACTTGATGAGGACAACGCTATGAAGATCGCGGCGACCGGGAATCTGTCGTCATTAGGTACTGACGACCGGTCTCGCTCAGCCGAGGTGTTCGATCCGCTTCTTGGTGGTGTTGACCGGCGAATTCAGGGTCAGATCCAGCACCGTGACCGTCACGTCGGTGAGCGCCCCCGACTGGAACTTGGCCGATTCCCCGAACAGCTGCACCGGATTGACCGTGACCGTGGCCTGCTGCGGCTGCCCGACGCACACGACCGGTGCGAGGGTGCTGCCATTGACCCCGGACCCCTGGTAGGGCGTCGCCCGCACCGTCACCGACAGGGCGGCGGCGGGTCCGGTACACAAATACGAAATCGTGATCACGGCATTGCCATTGGTCTCGCGCGCGCTGTCGACGGCCAGCGCGGGAATGGCCTGCGCGTTACCGGCGGCCAGGGTGATGGCGGCGGCGAACGCGCCGAGGGCGGTGACGAGGCTGCGTGCGTGCACGGTTGTTTCCTTGCTGTTCCGGAACCGATTCACTGTTTCCTGCACCAGATTTCAGGAAGTCAGCGGCGCATCGCGGGTCAGGGTAGTGCATAACAAACCAACCATGTTGGACAATTGATAAGTTCGTGACCGTCAGTCGTTCGCGCGCAGCCGGACACGAAACGGCCGCCCGCACTT
>NZ_JBHWHH010000054.1:0-41356 GCF_042732555.1 Nocardia sp. NPDC059764 | reverse complement strand
CGCTCGAGGCTCGAGCGGGGCGGGTTCAGGGGGCTTGCGGGTCAGAACTCCACGAGGCTGTACTCGCCGACCCGATCGCTGAGCACCCGCAGATGCTCCAGGTCGCCGCCCAGGGTCCGGGCGATGGCGGTGAGCCGGGCGACATAGTGGCTCACCGGGTATTCGGTGGTGATGCCGATGCCGCCGTGCATCTGGATCGACTCCTGCCCGATGTGCCGGGCCGAGCGGCCGACCTGCAACCGCGCCCGCGACGCCGCGACCCGGTCCGCGGAGCCGTCGGCCACCGCCGCGGTCGCGTACAGGCTCATGGAGCGGGCCAGTTCCAGCGAGACGTACATGTTCGCGGCCCGCTGGGTCAGCGTCTGGAACTTGGACAACGTGACCCCGAACTGCTTGCGCGTCTTCAGGTAATCGGTGGTGAGCCGCATCGACTCCTCCATCGCGCCCAGCGATTCCGCGCACAGGCTCGCCTGCGCCGCCACCGTGACCGCGTCGATCACCGGCTGGGCGTCGCCGCCGTCGCCGAGGAGTTCGGCTGCCGCGGAGGCGAATTCGAGCTGCGCGCCCCGCCGCCCGTCGAAGGTGCGGAACGGGGTGCGGGTGACGCCCTCGGCGTCGGCGGCGAGCAGGAACAGCCCGACTCCACCGCCGGGCAGGGCGGCGCTGACCACCAGCTGATCGGCGCAGTCACCGTGCGGCACCGGGTTCTTGACGCCGGTGATCCGATACCCGTCCCCGTCCGGCGCCGCGGTGGTGGCCAGGTCGGCGGCGGGCCACCGGGAGCCGGGCTCGTCGTGGGCGAAGGCCAGCAGCGTCTCCCCGCCCGCGAGCGCGGGCAGCACACGCTGCCGCTGGTCGGCGGTGCCCGCGCGGGCGATCAGCCCGCCGGGGACCAGCACGGCGTCGAGGTAGGGTTCGGGCGCGTTGCGGCGGCCGATCTCCTCCATGACGACCATGGTCTCGACCGGGCCCGCGCCCACGCCGCCGTCCTCCTCGTCGAAAGGCAGTCCGAGGACGCCCAATTCGGCCAGCTGCCGCCACACGTCGCGGTTCCAGCCGAGTTCGGTGTCGATGACCTTCAGGCGCGTCTCCGGGTCGTAGGCGCGGCCCAGCAGGTCCCGGACCGTATCGCGCAGCATGACCTGTTCATCGGTGAGTTCGAAATCCATGGCGGCGGCTCACAATCCGAGGATGGTGGAGGCGATGATGGTGCGCTGCACCTCGCTGGAGCCTCCGTAGATGGTGGTCTTGCGGTAGTTGAGGTACCCGGGGCCGCTGCGCTGCGCCCAGCCCGGCGAGGCGATGTCGGCGGCGTTCACCGGCAGCGCGTCCGGACCGGCGATCTCCAGCAGCAGTTCGGTGGCGGCCTGCTGCAGCTCCGAACCGCGCAGCTTCAGCACCGAGGAGGCCGGATTCGGCTTGCCGTCACTGGAATTCGAGATCACCCGCATCAGGGTGAGCTCCAGCGCCAGCAGCTCGTTCTCGATCTCGGCCACCCGGGCCGCGAAGACCGGATCCTCGAGCAGCGTGCCGTTGCCCGAACGGATCTGCGCCGCATGCTCTTTCGCGACGCCCAGCTTGACCTTGGTGCGGCCCACGCCGGTGATGCCGGTGCGCTCGTTGCCGAGCAGGAACTTGGCGTAGGTCCAGCCCATGTTCTCCTCGCCGACCAGCTGGTCGGCCGGGACCCGGACGTTCTCGAAGAAGACCTCGTTGACCTCGTGGTGGCCGTCGATCAGCTTGATCGGGCGGATGGTGACGCCCGGGGTCTTCACGTCGAAGAGCAGCATCGAGATGCCCGCCTGCTTCTTGGCGTTCGGGTCGGTGCGGACCAGGCAGAAGATCCAGTCGGCGTACTGGGCCAGGGTGGTCCAGATCTTCTGGCCGTTGATGATGTAGGAGTCGCCGTCGCGGACCGCGGTGGTGCGCAGCGAGGCCAGGTCCGAACCCGCGTCCGGCTCGGAGAAGCCCTGGCACCACCAGATGTCGAGGTTGGCCGTCGGCGGCAGGAAGCGCTGCTTGAGCTCCTCGGAGCCGAACTGGGCGATGACCGGGCCGATCATCTGCGCGTTGAAGGTGAGCGGCTCCGGCACCGACGCCAGCTGCATCTCGTCTTCCCAGATGTGCAGCTGCATGGGCGAGAAGTCGCGGCCGCCCCATTGCACCGGCCACTTGGGCACGGCCAGGTGGTGCTCGTTGAGGATGCGGTGGGTGGTGACGATGTCATCGCGAGAGAGCTCGAGACCGTACTTGACGCGGTCACGGATCTCCGCCGGGATCTTGGTCCGGTAGAACTCGCGCAGTTCGTCCCGGAATGTCACCTCATCGGGTGAAAGGGCCAGCTTCATGTTTTCTCCCGAGCGTCGCAGGCATGTCGCCATCAAACCTACCCCCCGGTAACGATCGCTTTGTCACCCGGATCACACTCGGTCGGCGGCGCGGCGGCGCGGCTCACGCATCGAACTGGTACGTTGCCGGAGAATCCGATACCGCGCGATGTCGCGGCGTCGGGCTGTCCCAGTTCGGCGAGAATCACGACCACGCAGGAGCAGCCAGAGTGAACGGCAGCACGCTTTTCCGGCGCGCCGCGGCCATCGCCGCGCTCACCACCGCCGCGGCCCTGAGCACCACCACGGCCACTGCCGATCAGCCCCGCACCCCCGCCGAGACCGGCGTCGAACAGCTCACCCACGCCGTCGGCGACGACGCGGCGGGCAAGACCGCGGTCGCCGACATCGCGAAATCCGCCCAGCTGGTCGCCGCCGCGAAACTGGAAAACGTTCAGTTCACGCCGTTCTCGTACCTGGCCCCCACCCTCGGCTGTGGTTTCAACATGCCGTTCAGCCTGACCTCGGCCACCGCCGTCACCGGCTTCGCGGGCCCGGCCGCCACGGTGTCGCTGCCCGCCGGCAGCGTCAGCTTCCAGGTCATGGCCCAGCAGAACGGCTTCCCCCTCGCCTCCGGCCTGACCGTCGCCTGGCTGAACGTGAACAACGGCCGCAGCGGCATCGTCCCGCTCGACGAACACACCGAATACAACCTGCCCGCCCTGTCCAAGACCGTCGAGACCGGTCCGGGCATGGTCATCGCCTCACTCTGGGGCACGATCGACTACCCCTCCGCCCGCTGCGTGGTGCTCCCGACCGTCGGCCTGTCCACCATCCCGGACGCCCCGGCTCCCCAGGCCACACCCGCGAACCCGGCGACTCCGGACGCCTCCGCCTCGACACCCTCGGGCGTCCCGGCGACCCCGGCCGCACCGACCACCCCCGCCCAGACTCCGGGCACCGACAACACGGGTTCCGGGGCCCCCGCCGCCATCCCGGCGTAGGCCCGGCTCACTCCCCCGCAACCGACTCCCGGCCGCCTCGGCAGCCGACCCGCACCACCCCTGACACCCGGCGACCGGCAACACCGCTGCCTTGAAGACGCAACGCCCGCATCCCTTTCCGATGCGGGCGTCGGTCGTTGAAAGCGCTCGGTATCAGAAGCACGGCTCGCGCGGTGCTGATCCGGGCGCTCGCGACGCGGATGCCCGACTCTGCACGGCTCAGAATTCCAGCTCGGCCCACCGGATATCGATGGCGAAGGGAAAAGGGATCTCGATGCCTTCGCTGTCCGCCGGGGTCCATTCACCCGCCATCAGGTAGTTGGCGCGACGCAGCGGGTGAACGCCGACCGGCAGCCGACCTGGTTCGGTCTCGAGCACATAGGCCCGCACAGAGGCGATGGCGCTCGCCTCCCTCGCCAAGGTGACCTCCCAGTACCAGGGGATACCGCCGTCGGCGTAGCGAGCCTTCTTCGCCTCGATGTCGGTCTGGGTATTGGACGGGGAGAGCACTTCGCCGACCAAAGCCACATCACCGGCGCGAATGTCCTGGTAGGGGGTCGGGAGGCAGCGATACACGAGAAAATCGGGCGTCATGAAATCGGATTTCCCGGTCCGGCCGAAGAAGACGTTCGTCTCCAGGTCGGCCCGCCAGCACTGTTCGGGTTGTTCGATCGTCGCCTGGCGCGCGCACCGCTTCAGTGCGCTCGTCACGTTGAACATGAACGCTTGATGTTCGGCGGGGCCGCGGCGAACCCACACCACTCGTCCGTTCCACAGTTCGATGTTCGCGGCGACCTCATCGGGCAGGCGTTCGAGGTCCTCCCAGGTCAGGTATTCGGGCAGGTCGGGCCGCTGCGCGTGCGGGACGGACATGCGGTCATGGTAGTGGAACGCGGCCCACTCTCACCTACAGTGTCGCGCCCAGCCAATGCGCGAAGCCGAGCAAATTGTCAGACTGCCGCCGCTGAGCCGCCGCGATGCCGTGCAGCGTCTCGCGCACAGAAGGATGCAAGCGGGTCTGCTGTGGCGCCGCCGCGCGCGCCTTGTTGAGCGCGGCCAGCGCCCTGTCCGGCTTTCCGCTGAGCAACCAGGCGCGAGCGTTGTCGTGCCAGTGGTGGCCTATGCGGGTCGGCGGAGAATCCGCCGGGTAGGTGAGCCGCGCGCCCTCCACTGCCGCGCGGTTCGGATCGCCGGATTCCAATTCGATTGCATGAGCATGGATTTCGACATTCAACGGACCGAACGCCGTCAGGTACAGATCGGTCTCACCGGTGTGGGCCGCCATCTCCCGTGCGGCCCGGATATGGTCGGCCGCGCCGGGATGGTCGAGTTGGCGCGCTTGATTGATGGCCCCCGCCAGATGGGAGTATCCGGCGAGCACCAAACCGGCCCGGGTGTCGTCGGCGGCGTCGATGGCCGAATCGATAAGCTGCCCGGCCACTTCGGACTCGCCGTAGTGGGTGAGGACGCGAGCGCGGGCCAGCGCCGAGAACGCGCCGAGATTCGAATCGTCAGCCAGCGGTGAGTAGGCGTCTGCCAGATCCAGGGCCGGTAGCGCCAGCATGAGGTGTCCGGTGCGGCGGGCCGACCATTCGGCGAGCACGTAGGCCGATGTGAGCAGTGTGTAGGTGTGCGCCCGATCGTCACCGGACAGTTCGCGGATCGCCCCGTGCAGGCGACGGATGATGTCCGGCAACACCTCAATGGTCTGCCGCGTGCGGTCGCCGCGGTAGAGCTGCTGCGCTGCCTCGAGGTCCGCCTCGAGGCGGGACAGCGGGCCGGGTTCGACCGCGCGGGCATAGCGGCCCTCGGCGAGCAGCACCGACAGCGCATTCACCGCGTCCGACAATGGTTTTCCGTCGTCATAGGGCGCGCCGGTCAACTGCTCCGGGGTGACGCGCAGAGCGCGGGCGATCGCCGAGATGAATCCTGGCGAGGCCGGCTCTCGTTCCTGCTCCACAGCCTTGACCATGCTCAGGCTGTAGGCGGCGCGGGTCGCCAGCGCCCGTTGACTCAACCCGGCGATCTTGCGTTCCACGGCGATCCGATGCCCCACATGTCCGCCCATGATCCGAGCGTAGACCGGTGTCCGCGGGCTGTCTTCCTGTCCCTTCACTGTCCCTGAGCGGACTTGCGGGCGGCGAAGCTGAGTAGCGGCCGTATCACCGGGTGACGCCCCCTTCCCATTGGCTCCTCGGGGTGCAGTCCACCATTCACCGACGGGGCGAGGAGGGCGTCAAAATGACCAGGTCGAAGGCAGTCGGGTTTGTCCGAGGGGACATCTCCGGAGCTCGTCAGCGCTGGCACGAGATCCAAATACGATCTCTTGCAGCGAGATACGGCTATGACCTGTGCAAGATCCTGGTGTTCGGACCAGACACCGACCGGCCACTGCACCGGATACGAGTCACCTTGTCCCGCACCGGCGCGGAGGCCGTCTTCACGCCCAGCATCGAGCACTTCGACGGCGCCGAGGTTCCACCTGGACTCGTCCAGGTGGCCGACGTGGTAACTGTGGACGATGAGCGCACCTACGCCAGATGGTCCACCGGGCAGCTTCCCGAACTGAACGGCTCGTAGATCGCGCCCCGCCTGCCGTATCCGGCGCTCAGTCGGTGCGCGTCCAGGCGACCGAACGAGGGGCGGTCTCCGGGTGTCAGTGCGCCGCGAGGGCATCCGGATGAAAGGATGCCGTTTCATGTCTCGTGGAGAAATAAGGTATGCCCGACACTTCCTTTCGTGAACCACTTCCCCTTTGAATCGCACATGGTTACGGAGCCGCCAATTGCGTCATCAGCATTCAACTCCTCGATGCAAGGGATGATTTTTCGGTCAGGCATACTCCGGTCGAGAAACGTGCTATCCCTGAGATTCAACCCCCTTGACCTCACCGAATAGGACGTGATTCAAGGTTTTCACTGGAAGTGAATACCGTTCAGCTATACAATAGGCGAACTCTTCCAGCCAGTCTTGCCACTGAATGTTATTTGGTCTCTGAAATGAGATTGTCGAAGAACTCAACCAATGCACCCTTCGCTGCCGACAAACTAATTTCAGAATCCCCAGGGAAGTATATTTCGTTGCCGAAGTTTCGGTACGATAGCAGCCCTTCCTGCCACTCGCGCACGTTACTGAAGTATTCTTCGCCCGGGCCATCGAAAAGAATGGAGGCCGATTCCGGGAGCCCGAACGTGGTTGGTTCACGACAGCGATCGGCTGGATGATCTTGCCACGTCCCCGACACTACTCAGGTTCGGCGTCGAACCAATCCTGCCATTCCACGTTGCCTGGCTTCACTCCGCCGCCTTGATACAAGCGTGTTAACGCGATCTTAAGATCGGATAATCCAATTCCGGAATCAGGGGCAAAGAATCGCGGATTACCGAATTCGAAGTATACAAGCGGTTCGCGAGAGACTTGCCGCCCTTTGCTAAAGAAGGCCCCTTCGGCGCCCACGAAGTAGATACTTCCAACATCATTTCCGACGTCAACTCCGACGCCGATGTGAGCGATATGAGATCGATCCGTGTCGATAGCAAATATTGTCAGATAGTTACAATCGGTTCGCCCATTGGCTTTCATTTGATCGATGACCGCCGCAAGTTCCTCCCCTGATGCCGGAATGATTGGAGAGTCTCTATGCTCTGGCAGGTATGCAGTTTCGAAGAGGATGTCGCCCACGAATCTCCTTAGTTTTCAGGCGGCAATTTGGATCCACGGAATGATATGGACCCACCTGGCCATACGACATCGATCGTACCCTTTGGATCCACCAGGTACGGCAGAGTCTCCATGCAGCCACGACATGGGCCATTGGTGTTGTTGATGACAATGGTCACAAATTTATGACCACTTTCAAGTGCAGCAATCGCAGCTTTCGGCTCGACATCCGACGCAAAATTGGGTGTTGTTTTTCCAAACCTTTGCCAGAATGGCATATTCTGAATCAGTTCGACCGCCTTTTTCCAAGACCCTTCTTTTCCACTGATTATGAGACCACCCGACTCTTGATAAGGATAGGGAATCTTACGACCGTCCGCATCCAGCAAGTACCCATAGGTCTTTTTGCGCGTGCCCGAGCTTTGATATTCGGGCAAATCTTCCAGCGCCTCGCGGACACCAGGATTCTTGTCGCCGTGTTGAGCGGGCCCTTTGTGGTTAGTACTTCCGGTGCCGCGATCCCCTCCGCTGGCAGATAAGGAGCTGGCGGTGCGCCCAGAAGTGCCAGGGGAGCTGTCGGCTCGGATCTTGGGTGGAGGACCTAAGGGTCTCTCCGGATTTGCGCCACCACCGTTCGGCTCGCCCTCTGGACGGCCTGCGTGTGCCATGGCCCGTGTCGTGTTGCGTGGCGAGATCTCGGCCTGAATTTGTACTGGGTGAGTTCCTTGGCGCGCATGATGCGGTCGAACTTGCGGACGGCGTCTTCGGGGGAGGTGACGGTGATGTTGTGAACCCGGGGGGCGGGCCCGGGCGGGGCAGCCCGGTAGTTCGCGGTCATCCGGTCCCACGCCGCGGCTCGTTCGGCTACCCAGGGCGGCGGTTCGGGCGACCCGAACAGGGAGATCGACATGAGATCTCGCGCCTTTCGTATGGGCATGACAAAGGCCCAATCCCGAACCCGGGATTGGGCCTTCACGCGGAAGCTGAAGTTGTGGGTGGGGCGGCTACATTTCGGTGCGAGCCGAACGCCTCAGATCAGGACCGAGGCTTCGCCGCTTGATCTGAACCCGCGTTGTACCTGCGAAGGGTTTTCGGGGGGGGCGTGCCGCAGAGGTTCGAGAAGGGCGCGGTGTCGGCGAAGTTCGTGCCGGGGCAGCGGATCTCGGGTCAACACCGGATGAGAGTGGAACCTGGTGTTGGAGTGATGATTCCCGGAAGATTCGGGGTGAAGGCGCAACTGTAGCGCTGCACATAGCGCGACTTAAGCGACGAGGAAAGTCAACAGCCCAGTCTGAACTTCTTGAAAGTTGCTGGTAGAAGCCACCTTCGAAGCGATCCGCAGCAACGCATAGCTCCTGATCTTGTCGAAGCGCTGAGACGAGTTCCCGCATCGGAAGTGCCCGGCCCAACCCAGGAGGAAGCGGTTCACTTCCCACGATGCGCTCTGCCCGCAGCACGCCCAGTTCCGGCCGGTCATATCCCGTATCCGGTTGCGGGCATGCTGCATCGCGTTGTCTGCGGGCAAGGAAAGCAACACCTTCAACCGCAGGTCACCGGGCCGGGGAGGGCCTCACCAGTTCCCAGATGAAGCGCCAGTCTGCTACCGGGCCCCTGACAGCTCCACGGGCAAGCGACGACGAGCTTACGACCACAGACGACCTACATCACCCCCGATCCGCTGGTTGCTCGAAGAATCGAGGCTGAACGCAAACGCCCGGATCCCCAAGGGATCCGGGCGTTGATCGTTTCGAGCAGTCGGTTCAGAAGCGCGGCTTGCGGCGGTGCTGGTCGGGGCGCTTGCCCTCGCGGCGCGGGGCGCGGCTCATCGAGCGCCCGCCGGGCGGGCCGCCGTCCAGGGTGAGCTCGATGAGCTGACCGCTGATCCGGGTGCGGCTCAACGCGTTCAGCGTTTCGTTGGACAGGTCGGCGGGCAGCTCCACCAGCGAGTGGTCCGGGCGGATGCTGATGTGCCCGAAGTCGCTGCGGCGCAGGCCGCCCTCGTTGGCGATGGCGCCGACGATCGCGCCCGGCGCGACCTTGTGGCGCTTGCCGACCGAGATCCGGTAGGTGACCAGTTCCGCGCCGGTCTGACGGTGCCGGGACGGACCGCTGGGCTCCCGGCGTTCGCGGGGGCCGCGCTCGCGGTCGTCGAAGGTGCGGGGGGCACGCTCACGGCGCTCGCGCGGGGCGGGCTCCGGGTCGGGCTCCATGAAGAAGTTGTCACCGTCGTGGCCGCCGACCGCCAGCGCCGCCGCGATGTCCACCAGCGGGATGTTGTGCTCGCGCTCGTAGTCCTCGATGAGCTTGCGGAACAACGGCAGGTTGTCCGAGGCCAGGTTGTCGGTGATGGCGTCGTGGAACTTGGTGACGCGCTGCGCGTTGACGTCCTCGACGCTGGGCAGCTGCATCTCGGTGACCTGCTGGCGGGTGGCGCGCTCGATGGCGTCGAGCAGCCGGCGCTCGCGCGGGGCCACGAACAGCAGGGCGGTGCCGGTGCGGCCGGCGCGACCGGTACGGCCGATGCGGTGCACGTAGGACTCGGTGTCGTGCGGGATGTCGTAGTTGACGACGTGCGAG
Organism: Nocardia sp. NPDC059764; assembly: GCF_042732555.1. Taxonomy (NCBI): domain Bacteria; kingdom Bacillati; phylum Actinomycetota; class Actinomycetes; order Mycobacteriales; family Nocardiaceae; genus Nocardia; species Nocardia sp. NPDC059764. The sequence continues at coordinate 31,788 of NZ_JBHWHH010000054.1, read as the reverse complement.
ATGCGTTCCACGTCCAGGCCGCGGGCGGCGACGTCGGTGGCGACCAGGATGTCGAGCACGCCCGACTTGAGCTGGCCGATGGTCCGCTCACGCTGCGCCTGCGCGATGTCACCGTTGATGGCCGCGGCGGAATACCCACGCGCGCGCAACTTCTCGGCCAGCTCCTCGGTGGCCTGCTTGGTGCGCACGAACATGATGATGGCCTCGAAAGGCTCCACCTCGAGGATGCGGGTCAGCGCGTCCAGCTTGCGCTGATGCGACACCTGCACCCAGCGCTGGGTGATGTTGGTGTTGGTGGAGGTCTTGGTCTTGACCGTGATCTCGACCGGATCCTTCAGGTACTGCTTGGAGATCTTGCGGATCACCGTCGGCATGGTGGCCGAGAACAGGGCGACCTGCTTCTCCTCGGGCGTGTCCCGCAGAATGCGCTCGACGTCCTCCTGGAAGCCCATCTTGAGCATCTCGTCGGCCTCGTCGAGCACCAGGTACTGCAGCTCCGACAGGTCGAGCGTGCCGCGCTCGAGGTGATCGATGACGCGACCCGGGGTGCCGACCACCACCTGGGCGCCGCGCCGCAGCCCCGACAGCTGCACCGCGTAGTTCTGACCACCGTAGATCGGCAGCACATGCGTTCCGGGCATATGGGTGGCGTACCGGCCGAACGCCTCCGCTACCTGGATCGCCAGCTCACGAGTCGGGGCCAGCACCAGCGCCTTCGGCGCCTTGCCCGCCCCGTGCATGCCCTGCAGCACCGGGATGGCGAACGCCGCCGTCTTACCGGTACCGGTCTGGGCGAGACCCACCACGTCATGGCCGTCCAGCAGCGGCGGAATCGTCGCCGCCTGGATGGGCGACGGCGATTCGTAGCCGACATCGGCGATGGCCCGCAGAATGCGGTCATCGAGCCCGAGATCGGCGAAGGACGGGCCGGAAACGTCCCTCTCGTCGTCAGTGGGAACGCTGTCGGCCGGTGAGGTGCTCATTGCCATGGATTTTACTGCCTGCTAGCTGCGGGCCTGACCATCGGGTGAATACCCTGGGGGTCGTGCAACCGGACAACCCGCCCGCGCCCGTCCTCCCGACGCCCTCGAGTCCGGTTTCCGGACTCGGAAATACCGAAGCCGCTCCCGTCCACAACTACGTCGCCGGGACCCTGGCCTCGCCCGATGCGGCCAGCTCGGGAGCCGTGGCGACGGCCGACCCCGAGCCCGGCGCCGCGGCCCGGCAGCAGGCCGGCACCGCGCCCGCGGGGTCGGTGGACGTGGCGGTGGTGCAGTTCGATCCGCACACCGACACCGTGGCCAATCTCACCGCCCTGCGCGCCGAGGTCAAAGCGGCCAGCGAACTCGGAGCGACGGTGGTGGTGGCCCCTGAGTACGCGATGTTCGCCACCAAGCGCCTCGACGAGCGGGTGCTGGCCGCCGCGGAGCCGCTCACCGGAGATTTCGTCACCGGATTGCGTGGCGTGGCAGCCGAATTCGGCGTGCACGTGGTCGCCGGCGTGGTCGAGGCCGGGGGCCCGGACCAGCCCGCCGGGCACATCTACAACACGCTCGTCGCCGCCTCCCCCGACGCCGAGTTCGCCGCGGTGTACCGAAAAGTTCATCTGTACGACGCTTTCGGCTCCCGCGAATCCGACCTGCTCATCCCCGGCCCGCTCGACCAGTCCCAGACCTTCACCGTCGACGGCGTCGTGTTCGGCATGCAGACCTGCTTCGATCTGCGCTTTCCCGAGGGCATTCGCCGCCTGGCCGCCGCCGGCGCGCACACCCTGCTGCTGCCCGCGCAGTGGATTCCCGGCCCCGGCAAGGTCGATCAGTGGACCACCCTGCTGCGGGCCCGGGCCATCGAGAACACCATGTACGTGGCCGCCGCCGACCAGGCCGCGCCGCGCGGCTCCGGCGCCTCCATGATCATCGCCCCCACCGGCGCGGTACTGGCCGAACTCGGCGACCAACCGGGCATCGCCACCGCCCGCGTCGACCTGGCGCACCTGGGCGAGGTCCGGTCCACCAACCCCAGCCTGGCGCTGCGCCGGTACACCATCCGCGGCGAATGAGCCCCGGTCAGCCGAGGCTCACGCAACTAGACTGAATACCGATGATCTATCCGGATCGCGGGGCCGCCGGGCGCGCGCTGGGTGAGGTGCTCGGGCACCTGCGCGCGGCGGATCCGCTGGTGCTGGGACTGCCTCGCGGCGGGGTTCCGGTGGCGGCGGCGGTGCACGAGGCGATCGGCGGGGACCTGGATGTGCTGCTGGTCCGCAAGCTCGGGGTGCCGTGGCAGCCGGAACTGGCCATGGGGGCCATCGGCGAGGACCGGGTGCGGGTCCTCAATCACGACATCATGCGGCACACGGGCGTGTCCCCGGAGCAGGTGATCGACATCGAGCACGTCGAACGCGCCGAGCTGGAACGGCGGCGCCGGGTGCTGCGCGAGGGGCCGCCGATCGACATGACCGACCGGACCGTGGTGATCGTCGACGACGGCATGGCCACCGGCGCGACCGTGGCCGCCGGATGCGAGATCGCACGCAAACACAAGCCCCGGCGGGTGGTCGTGGCCGTGCCGGTGTCCTCGGCCGAAGCGCTGCAGCGGATCCGGGCCATCGCCGATGAGGTGGTGTGCCCGATGGTGCCGCGCAATCTCGGCGGCGTGGGCGGCGCGTATCGCGACTTCCACCAGCTCACCGACGCGGAGGTGGTGCGGCTGCTGCGGCCCGCCGCCACCCGCGACCCGGAACGGTGACCGCCGTCAGACCAGCGAGCGGGCGTGCACGAAATCGACCACCTCGGCGGTGACCGCCGCGTGCGCGCGCTCGTGCAGCAGATCGTGGCCGGTGTCCGGGTAGGTGAGGAAGCGCGCCCCGACCTGCTCGGACCAGGCCCGGACCGGATCGATCGGCGCGCGCCGATCGTCCGCGCCGTGCACGATCAGCACCGGCAGGCCCTCGGGCAGCCGGGGGCCCGGCCAATCCGATTCGCTGGCCGTGGCCGCCGCGGCCCGGGAGCGGGCCTCGGCCGAACTCCCGCCGGAAACGGCTTGGGCCCGGCCACGATTCGCCACCGCGCTGCCGCGGGCGGACTTCGGCGACCGGCCCTCCAGCACCGCCTGCGGCGTACCGGACAGCACCAGACCGGAGAAGTCCCGGGGTTCGGCGTCCCGCAACACCGCCAGCGCGGTGGCCGCGCCCAGCGAGTGACCCATCAGGAAGGGCGTGGAGTCGGAGTGCTCGTGCACCTGATCCAGGAACACCCGCGCGTCGGCGGCCAGTTCGTGAATATTGCCGGGCCGCTCCGGGTCTCCTTCGCTGAGACCGTGGCCCGAGGTGTCCAGGGCCCAGAGTTCGATTCCGTGGGCGGCGAGCGCCCGGGCAAACCGATGGTAGTGCGCGCTGTGCTGGCCGATCCCGGGCAGCAGAGCCAGGACGGCCTGCGCACGGTCGAGCCGCCATCGTCGGTAGTGAAGACGGCCGCGAGCGCCCGCGAGGTAGAGCATCGGCAGATTGTGACAGACCGGACGCGGCTATGGGGGCGCTCCGAACAGGCAACTGGTCAGTAATTAACGCAGGGACCGAACGGTCGGCCCGGTTTCCCGGCCCGAGGCCGGTCCCGGCGGCCGGACCGGACGGGCGACCCGGTCCCGCCCGCCGGGCGACACGCCGAAATGGCGGGGTGATTTCTGGCGTCCGACCGGGCGTTGAGCCGACTCCGGCCACCGCACCGCGCACGAGTCGCGTTGTCTCCCAACACCGCCCGCAAACGCGCGCTGACGTGGGCGGCTGCCGACCGGGACGCCCCGGCGCGCGGGCCCCACCTGGCGGCACATCACACCGCCCGCAGTCATTACGCTATGGCCGACTCGGCACGTGACGATCCCGGCCGGGCGGGCGGAGCAATGGCACAGGAGGGCCGCGGTTGATGCTGTTCGGTGATCGTGTCGTGTGCAGCACCGGAGACCTGGTGGCGGCGGCGCGTTGTGAGTTCGCGCTGCTGCGCGCGCTCGACGCCGAACTGGGACTGGTGACCCCGGCCGAGTACCCGTCGCGCGGCACGCTCACCCCCGGCCCGGACGCGGCCGTCGAACACCGCCTCGCCGACCTCCGCGACCGCCACGGCGACGCCGTCACCCGCATCCGCCTATCGCCGGCCGCCGCGGCCACCCTCGGCGTGGCCGCCCTCACGCCTCCGGACGCCGACCCGCTCGCGGGCCTACCCGACGACCATCCCTGCGCGCTACGCCGCGACACCGCGGCCACGACGCCCGAGCACACGCAGGACGAGGCGCTGGCCGGGCTGCGGGTCGCGCACGAGCAGACCGCCGCGGCACTGCGCGGCGAGGCCGAAGCGGTCGCCGGGGCCGTCCTGTTCGACGGCGACCTCGCGGCGCGCTGCGAATTCCTCGTCCGCGACCACGCACCCGAGGGCCACGACTACATCGTGACCGGCGTCGCCGGACGCCGCGGCGGCGTCGCCACCCTGCTCGGGCTGGCCGCGGCGTCGGAAGCCCTGCGGCACAACGGCTTCCGGGCCGCCTCGCACGCGCTGGTGTGGGAGAACGGGGTCCCGGTCACCCATCGGCTCGCGGACATGGCGGTGGTCTACCAGGCCCGGCGCGCGCGGCTGAACCTCATCGTGGAATCCAAGCTCGGCGAACTACTTCCCGTGCAGTGGGGCGATCGGCGCTTCCTGGCCTGCGGCCACTGCCCCACCTGCACCGCCGAACTCGAGGCCCGCCGGGACCTGCTGCTGGTCGCGGGCATGCGCCCGGCCACCCGCGCCCACCTGCGCGACGCCGGCATCACCACCGTGGACCGGCTCGCTGTCGCCGACTCCACGGTCACCGGCATCCCCGCCGCCACGCTCACCGCGCTGCGTCGCCAGGCCGAGGTCCAGATCCTGCGCGAACGCACCGGCCGCCCCGTGCACGGCCTCGTCGAGCCGGCCGCCCTCGCCGCGCTGGCCGCCCCCGCCCCGGGCGATCTGTTCGTCAGCGTCACCGCGCCGCCGGGACCCGACGGCACTGGCGGCCCCATGGTCAGCGCCCGCGGAACAGCCCGACCTCGGGCCGGGATATGCCGTACCGCAGGTGATTTGATCGTTCACGTGGGTTTCGCCGCGGCGATCGGCGACTCCGATCCCGCGAACGCCCGCTCCCACCGCGCCGACGGCCCCCGTGACACCCGGGCCGATACCGCTGAACACCCGTGCGAGCCGGAGCGCGCCGCCGCCGGGCTCGGCAACGCGGAAATCCCTCCGGTAGCACTGAGTTTCGGTCCCAGAACGCCCGGCGCGACGGCCCCCGGGACCGTCTGCGATCGCGTGGCCACCGCCGAACGCGGGCCGATGCCCGGCGTGAGCACCATCGACCTGGGCTTCGTGCCCGCGCCTGCGCTGCCGAAAACGGAGCGCACCTTCGTGATTCGAGCCGGCGAGCGGAACGGCGGGGTGTCGCGCACCCGGCGGCGGGACGACGCGGACGAGCTGCTGGAGTTCCTGATGGAGCGGCAGCGCGAATTCCCGGAGCTGCGGATCCACCACTACCGCGGCGATCTGCGCGAGGTGCTCGACACCGTCGGGGAACGCGACTCCGAGGCCGAGGACGCCGTGGCGGAGCTGCTGCCCGCGCTGGTCGACCTGTACCCGGTGGTGCGGGCCGCGCTGGTGGTCGGCGAGCGGTCCTACGACCTGCACCAGCTGCCGCCCAATCAAGAGGAGAGCGGGCACGGCGCCGAAGCGGTCCTGCGCCTGCGGGATTGGCTGCTGGAGCTGGCCGCCGAACACCGGGTGCGGCCGAGCCGCCGCTGGGCCTACGACTACGCCGAGACCGGACCCGACGACGTCGAGGCCGCGCTGCGGGAATTCGCCGAGAGCTCGGGCGCGCGACGCGGCCCGGCCCAGGAGGCGGCCGGACTGACCGCGGCCGCGCTGGGCTATCACCGGCGCGAACGCCGCCCGCTGCGCTGGGCCCACGACGACCGCCTCGACCACCCCGTGGACGAATGGGCCGACACCGCGGGCGTACTCGTCGCCGACTCCGGCTCGGTCGACACCGACTGGCACGGCACCGGACAGCGGCCCCTGCGCCGGTACCTGACCCTCACCGGCCGACTGGGCACCGGCAACGCGCCGCCGCCCGGCACCCCCGTGCTGACCCTCTACGACCACGCCGCGCCCGGTATGGCCGTCACCCCCGGGCTGCGCGCCACCGCGCACGCCACCGTGCTCGGCTGTTCGCTGGACGCGGGCTTCGAGGACGTGATGCGCGTCGTCGAGTTCCTGCACGAGGGCTGCGCGCCCTACGACGAGCTGCCCACCGCCATCGCGCCCTGCCCGCCCGGCCCCGACGCGCGTCTCGCGGAAGCCTTGGAGGACACCGCACATCAGCTGCTGGTGGCGCTCCCCCAGGTGCCCGAGACGGCCGTCTTCGACATCCTCGCCCGCCGCCCGCCCCGGCTGCGCACCCGCGCGACGCTGCCCGAGGTGTTCGGCGACCAGGCCGCCGCCGTCACCGCGGCCGTGCTGGACCTCGACAATTCCTATGCGGCCGTGCAGGGTCCGCCCGGCACCGGCAAGACCGTCACCACCGCGCGCGCCGTGGAACGCCTCGTCATCCGCCACAAGTGGCGGGTCGGGGTGGTGGCGCGCACGCACCGGGCGGTCGAGCATCTGCTCGACGCCGTCGTCGAGGTGGGCGTGCTCCCGGAGCTGGTGGCCAAGGCCGACAGCCGCGCGGTGGCCCCGGAATGGCTGCCCATCGAGGCGTCCCGCTATCCGCGCTTTCTCGACAATGCCGTGAACGGCTGTGTGGTGGGCGGACTCTCGGGCGACTTCACCGATCCCGAACGCATCGCGCGCGCCAGCCTGGACCTGCTGGTCATCGTGGACGCCGGGAAGTTCCCGCTGGCCGAGGCGGCCGCGGTGGCGGTGTGCGCGCGCAACCTGCTGCTGGTCGGCGACCCCGCGCCGGCCACCGCGCACGGCACCCATCCCGAGCCCATCGCCGAATCCGTGCTGGGCCGGCTGCTCGGCGCGCACCGCACCCTGCCCGCCGCCTACGGCTACTTCCTGGACCGCACCTGGCGCATGCATCCGCGCATGTGCGGGCCGGTGTCGCGGCTGCGCTACGACAATCGGCTGCGCTCGAACGAAACCGTCACCCTGGCACGCGAACTCGATGGCATCCCGCCCGGGGTGCGCACGGTCGCGGTGGAGCATCACGGCAACGGCACCGAATCCGCCGAGGAGGCGCGCGAGATCGTGCGCCAGGTGCGGACACTGCTCGGCCTGCCCTGGCACACCGGAGCGGTCACCCGCCGCCTGCACCCGCACGACATCCTGGTGGTGGCCCCGTATCACGCGCAGGTGGCGCGCATCCGAACCCTGTTGTCGCGGGCCAAGATCGAGGACGTGCTGGTCGGAACGCCCGACCACTTCCAGGGTCGCGAGGCGGCGGTGGTGCTGGTCTCCATGACCACCTCCGCGCCCGAGGACGCGCCGCACGGCATCGGCGCGCTGCTGTCGCGACACTGGCTGACCAGCGCCATCTCGCGGGCCATGTGGTCGGCGATCATCGTGCGCTCACCGCTACTGACCGAATTCCTCCCGGCCACCACCGCCGAACTGTCGGACCTGGCCGCGGTCCTGCAACTCGACCGGGTCTGACGGCGCGGCACCGAGTTCCCCCCGACAGCCGGAACTCGGCGCCGCACGTGCCATCAGCCGAAGTTGTGGCCTTCGCCGCGGTACGTCGGCACCGTGGTGCGGCCGCCGTCGGCGTCGACGAGGTGGACCTCGTTGAACCGCTCGCACAGCTCGCCCGCCTTGGCGTGCCGGAACCAGACGCGATCACCGATCCGCAGCCCGTCGGCGCCTGTCAGCGGGGTCTGCACCTCGCCCGCGCCCTCGGTGCCGATCAGCTTCAAGCCCAAGGGCCACACCGGTTTCGGCACCCGCGACGCACCGGTGGGACCGGAGGCGATGTAGCCGCCGGAGAACACGGTGGCGATCCCCGGCGCGGGACGGCGCAGCACGGGAGCCGCGAAGTACATGGACGGACGCGGAGCGAGATTGCGGTAGCCGTCGAACAGGGTCGGCAGGTACAGGCCCGAACCCGCGGTCACCTCGGTGACGCCCGGGTCGGTGATGGAGACCTCGATGGACCCGGTGCCGCCGCTGTTGACCAGCTCCAGTTCACCGGCCACCGACCGCACCGCGTCCAGCACCTGGCGGCGGCGCTTGCCGATCTCCGCGGCGGAGGCCCACTTCACCAGGCGCACAGCCGGATTGGTGTCGGGCAGCCCCGCGATCTGGGCCTCGTAGGTCATCACGCCGACGAGCCGGAAACCGCGGGAACGGGTTTCGGTCGCCAGCTTCGCGGCCTGATCGGGGGTGCGGATCGGGGAGCGGCGCACGCCCAGGTGCAGCGGCCCGATGCGCAGGGAGGCGTCGACATCCAGACACACACGGGGAGCGGTCTTCTCGCCGACGGCGGCGCGGATGAAGTCCAGCTGGTCGGTGTCGTCGACCATGAGGGTGATGGAGTCGAGCAGCAGCGGATCGGCGGCGAGTTCGGCCAGCGCGTGCCGGTCGACGGTGGGATAGCCGAGCAGCACGTCGCGCGCGCCCTCGCGGACCAGCCAGATCGCTTCGCGCAGTGAGTAACCCATGATCCCGGCGAAGCCGCCGGACGCGGTGAGCTTGTCGCCCAGCACTTCCTCGAGCACCGCGCGGCAGCGCACGGATTTACTGGCCACCCGGATCGGCACGCCGCGGGCGCGGCGCACCAGATCGGCGGCATTGGCGCGCAGGGCGGTGAGGTCGACCGCGGCCAGCGGTGGTTCCAGGTCGGCGGTGGCCGCGTGCAGCCCGCTGATCGGCGACGAATCGGTCACCAGATCATTCGACCACGAACCTGGTCACTCGTCCAGCACAAAGTTGGGGCGAATCCGACGGGGCGAATCCTCAGAGGTCGACGGCCTTGGTGGACAGGTACGAGACCAGGTCGTCCAGCACGACCAGCGAGATCTCGTCATTGCAGTCCGCCAGCCAGCGCAACACCATGCCCTGGATGACTGCCAGCAGGTAGGCGGCGATGGCGTCGACCGGTTCCAGCCACTGGGTGCCCGACCGGCGGGCGCACAGGTCCAAGAACTCGGTCACGTCGGCGTCCAGTTCCCGGAACATGGCGGTGGCGATCGGATCCGGCACGCAGCCGGTCTGGTTCTCCCAGCGCCGCCGCAGCACCGACAGGGTCGACTCGTAGGCCCGCAACTGCCGGTCGGGTGAGGATTTCAGGATCGGCCACAGCGTGCTGACCCCCGCGTGCAACAGAACTCGAAGCGCACGATTACCGCTGAAATCGAGCGACCCGGCCGCGGCCTCGATGGCCTCGGTCATAGCCGGACGAAGTCCGACCTGGGTGATTTCTCCACTTGCGCTCAACGACGACTCCCTTTGGCGAAAAGACTCGCGCACCTCGCCTGCGCGGCTCGCTCAACGGGTTGCAGATCAGCATCGATCACCGGCCTGTACCCCGGCGTACCCGTTCAACGGGTACCGATGTTACGTCGTTTACTGGCCTTGCGACCAGCTTTGATAGCCCAATACGTACCTCAGGATTGTTTTGTTACCTGATTGAAACGGGCCCGCGATCGATTGGGAATGATCAAATTGAACGATCGCCAGGTAAAGCCGCTGTTTGGACCAATCGGTATTTTATTGAGGTATGCGCGACACGCATAGCGGGTGTGCGCGACCCCACACCCGAGACCGCATTTCCGGGCCCCGTATTCGCCGCGAACGAGTCCCGCTCACCGATCGATCGCCGACCACGAGTCCCACTCACCGATAGCCTGAGCTCGTGACCTCTGCGCGCTACGACCAATTCCTGATCTCCGGCACCTTCAACTTCCGTGATCTGGGTGGAGCACGGACCATCGGTGGATCCACCGTCAAGGAAGGCGTCCTGCTGCGGTCCGCCCAGCTCAGCCGGATCGACGACACCGGTGTCGACACCCTGCGCACGCTGGGCGTCACCGATATCCACGACCTGCGCGGACACGCCGAGATCGACTACATCGGACACGACGTCATCCCGGACGGCGTGCGACTGCGGGTGACGCCCTTCGACTCCCGCATGGGCCAGACCCCGCCACACGAGGCGCGCGACAAGGCGACCGCCCAGGCCCACATGCTCGAGGTCTACCGCCGATTCCCGGCCCTGCCCGAGGCCCACCTCGCGATCAAGTCGCTGGCCGACTCCACACTGGCCGGCACCGCGCTGGTGCATTGCGCCGCCGGCAAGGACCGCACCGGCTGGGCGGTGGCCACGCTGCTGCGCGCGGTCGGGGTCACCGAGGACGACGTGTTCGCCGACTACCTGCTCAGCAATGACGCGGTGCCGGTGCTGCGGTCGTTCATGACCGCGGAGTCCGACAAGGAGGTCTCCGACGACCTGCTCGGCGTCCGCACCGAATACCTGGAGTGCGCCACCACCTCGATGCACGCCCTCTACGGCGGCCTCGACGGCTACCTCACCGAAATCGGCATCACCGTCGAGATCCGCGACGCCCTGCACACCCGCCTGTTGGGCTGACCCCGACGGCACCCGGAACCCCCGCGCGACACCTGAGCCGCAGCGGCTCGGCGACGTGTCCCGACCGCGCCGGTCAGCCGACCCGGCGGACCAGACCGTCGGCGGTGATGCTGACCTGGTTCCCGGTGTGGAACCAGGGCCCGGTGAAGCGCGATTCGGTGGTCTTCGGGTCGTTCCAGTAGCGCGGGCTCACATTCGGCCCGCGGCACAGCAATTCACCGCACCCGGCGTCCGCGCGCGGGCCCCACAACGCCAGTTCGGTTCCCCCGAAGGCGAATCCGAGGGTGTCGCGGGCGCTGTCGTGATCGTCGAAGTCCAAGGCGGTGTCGTCGCGGGCCAGGCCGATGCCGGAGGTCTCGGTCGCGCCCCACACCGACCACTGCCGCGCGGCCGGGAAGACCTCGCGCAGGGTGTCGGCGACCGAGCCGGAGGCGGCGGAGGCCGCGGCCAGTTCGGCACGGTGCCCGGCGCTGCACACCTGACGCACCTGCTCCACCCGCAGCCCGGCCAGACCGGGCAGCAGTCCGGCGAAGATGCTGGGGGTCGCGGCGACCATGTCGATGCGTTCGGCCACCAGCGCCCGCGGCACCAGGGCCCGGTCCGGGGTGAGCACCACCGTGCCGCCGACCGCGAATGTGGGCAGCAGCTGATCCACGCACCCGCTGGCGTGCGCGAGCGGCAGCAGCACCAGGTTGCGCAGGCCGTCGGTGGGCAGATCCAGCGCGCCCACCACGGAACGGATTGCGGAGAGCAGGTTCTCGTTGGTCAGCTCCACCCCGCGCGGGGCCGTGTCGGGACTCGGGCTGGTGTAGGAGAGCAGCGCCAGCTCGCCCAGGGACGCGCCGTCGTCGATGAAGGCCGCGCCATCGGGCAGGGCCGCGGCGAAACCGGCCGCGGTGCCGCCGCCGTCCAGCACGAAGTCGGCGCAGGCGTCGCGAATCACACGGTCCGCCAGCGCGTCCGGGAGGCCGTCGTGAACCAGCACCGGGACCGCGCCGGAGAGCAGCGCGCCCAGGAAGGCCTGGACCCAGCGGGCGCCGACCGGCATGCGGACCGCGACCCGGTCGCCGTAGCCGATGCCGTGCTCCTGCAGCCCGCCGGCGATGCGGGAGGCCGAGTACCAGAGCTCGCGGTAGGTGAGCCGGGGGCCGCCGATCTCGACGACAGCCTCGCGGGCAGCGAAATTGTGGACCTGGATGTCGAGTAGCTCGGTCAGGGCGGGGGTGAGGTTCCCGTAGCGCAGGATGCCGTCGGCGGCGCGCGCAAGCGGGTTGTCACACCAGCCGTTTCGCGTGTGCGGGAATTCCACGAGTAACTGCGACATCGTCCCTCCGAGTGCCTCGAAGCCATGCCAGGCATGAGTGACTATATGATGCAGATCACAGGAGTGGGCGGATTGTCGGCAAACGGATGTCAGGCTTTGACCCCGCGGAAACAGATCGGCGTCCTGCCAAACCTCAGTTCCCCCAATCGAGCCTGCGGAAACGTCGGATTTGGGCTGTCGTTCACGACCGGGCGTCCGAAATGGCCTCCGAGCGGTCTCGTGTCGCCCCCAATCCGACACCATCGCAGGTAGACGGTTCGACACGCCCGGGCGTCATTGGACACGCCCGAGCGCGCTCAGCCGGTCCGAACGGCCGGGCCTATTTGCCCGTGTACGTGGCCTTTCCGGGGCCGACCTCCAGGAAGCTGCGCACCGCGCCCTTCAGGTCCTCGGTGCCGAAAAGTTGCCCGGACACCTCCGGGGTCACCGAATCCGCGTGGGCGACACCGCCGGACCGCCAGGCCTCGATGATCGTCTTGGTGGCCGCGTGCGCGCGGGTCGGGCCGTCGGCGAGGCTGGCCAGCAGCGCCCGGGCGGCGGCGTCCACGTCCTCGTGCACGGCATTGACCACACCCCAGTCGGCCATGGTGGCGGCGTCGTAGAGGTCACCGGTCATGACGAACTCGCGGGCCCGGCCCGAACCGGCCCGCTCGGCCAGCCGCTGCGGACCGCCCATGGACGGGGTCAGGCCGACCACGGTCTCCACCAGACCGAACTTGGCCTTGGGGGCAGCCAGGATGATGTCGCAGGCCAGCGACATCTCGAAGGCCGCGGTCAGGGTCAGCGAGTGGGCGGCGAAGACGACCGGGCACGGCAGCGCCTCGAGCGGGTGGATGATGCGTGCGAACAGGGTCTGCCACAGCTGCGCCCCCTCCTCCTCCGACAGCCCGTCGAAGACGTGCACGTCCACGCCGCCCGACACCAACTTGCCGTCGGCGCGGATCAGCAGCGCGCGGGGCGGATTGGCCGACAGCTCCTCGAGATCCGAGACGAGGGTGTCCATCAACGCCTTGTCGAAGAGATTCAGCGGCGGATGGTCGATGGTGAGGATCGCCGCGTCCGCGCCGCCGGCGGTGACGATGCGCTCCAGGCGGGTGGGCTTCGAGTCAGTCATGCCCTGAATGTATGCGGACGCTTACCTTCGCAAAAGGGCAAGCGCAACATCGGCGGTGCCGGCCGCAGCAGACCACCCCGATGGTTCGCGGCCAAGCGCGGGGAGGCGGAGCGCTCGATTCTGGACTGCGGCTTGATAGACCTCCGCCTTGGAGCGGAGGAGGGAAGAATCGAGACCTCGGGGCCGCGAACCCGCCCGGAGCGAAGCGGAGGGCAAAATGGGCACAGTGACCACCTCGAAATCCGAGCCGGGGACTTATGTCGAGCCCGGCGAATTCAAGCGGGACACGAACTACATCGAGACGCGGATCACCGCGGACGGGCGGGACGGGTATCCGGTCGAGCCGGGCCGGTACCGGCTGGTCGCGGCGCGGGCGTGTCCGTGGGCCAATCGCACGCTGATCGTGCGGCGGCTGCTGGGGCTGGAATCGGTGTTGTCCCTCGGCTTGTGCGGGCCGACCCACGACAAGCGCAGCTGGACATTCGACCTGGATCCGGGCGAGGTGGATCCGGTACTCGGCATCCACTTCCTGCGGGACGCGTACTTCCAGCGGTTCCCCGACTACCCGCGCGGCATCACCGTGCCCGCCGTCGTCGACGGGCGCACCGGCGCGGTGGTCACCAACGACTACGCGCAGATGACCCTCGACTTCTCCACCGAGTGGACCGAGTACCACCGGCCCGGCGCGCCCGACCTGTACCCGGAAGATCTACGCGCGGAGATGGATCCGGTCATGCGCCGCATCTACACCGAGGTCAACAACGGCGTGTACCGGTGCGGGTTCGCGGGCGACCAGCAGGCCTACGACGCCGCCTACGACCGGCTGTTCACGGCGCTCGACTGGCTGAGCGAACGGCTCGCGGGCCAGCGGTACCTGATGGGCGACACCATCACCGAGGCCGATGTGCGGCTGTTCACCACCCTGGCCCGGTTCGACCCGGTGTACCACGGCCACTTCAAGACCAACCGGCAGAAGCTCACCGAGATGCCGGTGCTGTGGGCGTACTCCCGCGACCTGTTCCAGACCCCCGGCTTCGGCGACACCGTCGACTTCGTGCAGATCAAGCAGCACTACTACATCGTGCACACCGACATCAATCCGACGCGGGTCGTGCCCAAGGGCCCCGAACTCGGCGACTGGCTGACCCCGCACGGCCGGGAAGCCCTGGGCGGCAAGCCGTTCGGCGACGGCACCCCGCCGCCTCCGCCGGTGGAAGCCGAGCGGGTGCCCGCCGGTCACGGCGCGGTCTGACCGCTCACTGCCCCGCCGCGCCCCGATAGGTGCCGAAGCTCCAGTAGACGCCTTCGGGGTCGCGGCAGGTGAAACCCTTTGATTCGTAATCGGTTTCGTCACGCAGTTCGCGGGTGATGGTCGCGCCCGCGGCCCGCGCCCGCTCGTACAGCGCTTCGACCTCGTCGAGGGCGATGTACACCGAGCCGACACCGGGCGGCTGGCAGTCCAGCGCCATGCCCTCGCGCACCCCGCCGAGCATGATCGCGCCACCGCCCGGCCACGCCAACTCGGCGTGGTCGACGGTGTCGCCCGACTCGTAGCGGGCGGTGGTCTCGAAGCCGAAGGCGGCCTCCAGGAACGTGATCGCGGCCGCGGCGTCGCGGTAGACCAGGGTCGGCCAGACGACGGTGGCGGTCCGTACGGGATTGGTGGTTTCGCTCATGGCACTAGCCTCCGACCTCGGCCCCTGGTTGGTCTTGGACGAATGGGAACTCCTCGTTCTCCCGCCACACCGACGGCGGCATGCCCGCCAGCTCCCGCCACTCGCGGGCCATGTGCGCCTGGTCGTAGTACCCGGCGGTGGCAGCCACCGTGGCCAGCGGCGGCGTGACCGGCTCGCGCAGCAGCCGGTGCGAACGTTCGAAACGGGCCACCCGGACCGCGTCCTTGGGGGTGATGCCGAACTCCGCGCCGAAACGGCTACCGAGATGCCTTCGGCTCCAGCCGATCTCGTCGGCCACCTCGGCCACCCGCACCGCCGGGTCCGGCCCGGACAGCAGCGCCCAGGCGTGGGTCAGCTCGTCCTCCCAGCGCACGGGGGCGATGTGCCGCAACAGGATCTCGTCGATGACGGCGAACCGCTCCGGCCACGGCACCGGCTCCGCCAGCCGTTCACGCAGCTCCGTGGCGCGCGGCCCGAGCACATCGGCCAGGTCCACGATCCACGAGCCGAGCGCCGCGGCGGGCATCCCCAGCACCGCCCGGCAGCCCAGCGGGGTCAGATTCAGCTGCACGCCGTGCTGGAAGCCGTTGTGCGCGATCACCGCCGGACGCACCGTGAGCCCGCTGGCCAGCATGTCCCAGTGGCCGCCCGCCTGCTCGGGATGACTGGAGACGGGGACGTGGACCGGTTCGCCGATGGTGATGATCACCGTCAGCGCCGAGCCCGGCATACCGATATGGGTGCCCGGGGTGAAGCCGTGCAACAGGTAGCCCTCGTAGTCGAGGACGTACGCGCTCAGCCGCGGGTCGGGCACACCCGACGCGCCTTCGGACACGCCTGCCACCCGGTCCACCCTAGGCCGATCCGGCGCGGCGCGCGATGGTCCCATCCGGAACCGGTCTATCTCGCGAATCGTTGTCGGGGTGCCATAGAGTTTCGGTCGGAGAGGACCGCACGGAAGTAAGGGGTTGCCGATGTTCAAGGGCGGATTCGAAAAGGCGGTCGTTTCGCTGCTCGACAACGGGTCCCAGGTGCAGGCCCCGGCGGTCGCGAAATACGTCGCCAAGCTGCGGGCCGATCATCCGGACGAGACACCCGGGCAGATCATCGCGCGTTTCGAGAAGCTGTATCTGAACACCGTCACCGCCTCCGGCACCGCGGTCGGCGCGACCGCGGCCGTGCCCGGCGTCGGAACCGTCGCGTCGGTGGCCGCCATGAGCGCGGAGACCGCGTTCTTCCTGGAGGCGTCCGCGGTGTTCACCCTGGCCGTGGCCGCAGTGCACGGCATCGCGCCCGATGACAAGGAACGCCGCCGCGCCCTGGTGCTGGCCGTGGTGCTCGGGGAGAGCGGCATGGAGATCATGCAGAAGAGCGTCGGCGTGTCGGCCAAGAACTGGGGTGGCCTGATGGCCGCCAAGATCCCCGGCCTGAGCTCCATGAACGACTCGCTGCTCAAGCGGTTCATGGTGCAGTTCATCGCCAAGCGCGGAGCGCTCATGGTCGGCAAGGTGATCCCGGCCGGAATCGGCGCGGCCATCGGCGGATTCGGCAACCGGGCGCTGGGCCGCCGCACCGTCGACAATGCCCGCAACGCCTTCGGCGCGCCGCCGCTGAACTGGCCGCAGCCCATGATCGTCGACGCCGACCCGCTGACCGCCCTGAACGCGCCGGCCTGGAACAAGCAGCAGTGAGCGCCCGGCCCCTCGCCTTCGCCGCCGGCGGGCTGACCAAGACCTTCGACAGCATCACCGCCGTCGACGACGTCAGCTTCGTGGTGCCCGCCGGGACGGTGGCCGCGCTGGTGGGACCGCACGGCGCCGGCAAGTCCACGGTGCTGCGCATGCTGCTCGGACTGCTCGCCCCCACCTCCGGCACCGCCCGTGTGGGCGGGCCCGGTTCCGGGGCGCGGGCCGGGCGGCGGGCGGTCGGCGCGATGCTCACCCCGCGCGGGCTCGACCCCGCGCGGCGGGTGTTCGCCCAGCTGCGCGTGTACGCCGCGGCCGCGGGCGTCTCCGACGAACGGGCCGAGGAACTGCTGCGGCTGGTGCGGCTCCTCGACGCCGCCGACGAACGGATCGGCGGACTCACCGAGAGCATGCGGACCCGGCTGGCGCTGGCCGTCGCCCTGCTCGGCGATCCCCCGCTGCTGGTGCTCGACGATCCGGCCACCGGGCTCGACATCGGCGAAACCGCCTGGCTCAACGACCATCTGCGCGGCCACGCCCGCCGCGGCGGCACCGTGCTGCTCACCTCGCGCACCTTGAGCACCGTGCTGCCCATCGCCGACGAGCTCATCGTCATGGACCGCGGCCGCATCGCCTACCAGGGCAGTCCCGCCCGGCTGCGCCGCAGCCACCCGGACCGGCTGCTGGTCAAGGCCTCCAGCCCGATCGCGCTGGCCACCTCGCTGGCCGCGCAGGGCTTCACCGACGCGGTCATGCGGCCCGACGGCCGTCTCGCCATCGCGGAAGCCTCACTGTCGCAACTGGAATCGGCCGCCTCCGCCGCCCGGGTCCAGCTCACCGAGGTCACGCCCGAACACATCCACCCGGATCAGGTGCTGGCCGCCCTCACCCACACCGGACCCACCACCCCCGCCTACCCCGGCCCGGCCGCCCCCGGGGCGTATCGGTGACATCGGTGTGCCACATCGGCATTCGCAAGCGGCCGGCGGCACCGGCGGGCGCCAGGACACTCGATTCCGGAGCAGCGCCCCGGGCCGCACAGATACTCGGAACCGGGCGGCTCACCCGGGCCGGGGACGCTTCACGAAAGGACGCTCGATGAAGTTCACTGTGCCGCCGGTGGTGGCCCGGGCCGCGAATTCCGAAGTGCGGAAGGTGACTTCGGTGCGGCTGAACTGGGTGATCGGCGGCGGGGTCGTCGCGGCGGGCGTGGCGGCGTTCGTGGCGCTGGGCACCGGATTCCAGCCCGGCGGCGAGAACGCGCAGGGGTTCAGCTCCGGGTCCGGGTGGACGGCCATGTTCACCGCCTGGGTGGTGGTTCTGACCGTGGCCGCGGCCGCCGCCTTCGGGGCGGTCGGCGCGGGCTCTGAGTTCGCTACCGGGGGTGTGGCGATGAGCTCGCTGTTCACGCCCGACCGGACACTGCTGCTGAGCGCGAAACTCGCGGTGGCGGGGGCGTTCTCGCTCGCCACCGTGGTCGTCATGGAGGTGCTCGGTGGGGCCGCCATGCGGCTGGCGGGCGGCTCGCGGGCGCCCATGGACGGCGGCTACTTCGGCGTGCTGATCGGGGTGGCGCTGGCGGCGGTGTGCTGGGCGGTGATCGGGACCGCGGTGGGCTTCGTGCTGCGCTCGCCCACCCAGGCGCTGATGGCGGTGCTGGGCTGGGCGGTGCTGGAACCGCTGATCTGGATCACCGCGCGCGCCATCGGATTCGGCGGGCTGGCGGCCATCCTGCCGGTGTCCTCGACGGTCGGGGCGATCAGTGGCGGACGGTACGCCAAGAACGCCCTCATCGCGCCCACCCCGGCGGCCATGGCGATGCTGGTGCTGTGGAGCGCGGCGGCGGGCGCGGCGGGCTGGTGGTTCTACACCCGCCGCGACATCTGACGCTCAGTCGCGGTCGGCGAACACCCGCTGCCAGACCGCGTGGTCGGTGCGCGGGCCGCCCGGGGTGTCCGCGCCGTACTTTGTGATGAGCCCCGGCAGGTCGAGCGGCAGGCTCGGCGCGGTCATACCCGCCAGTTCGGCCTCCACCGCGGAGTCGGGAACCAGCCAGCAGACCTCGAATTCGATGCCGTCGGGATCGGCGGCGTAGAGGGCCTTGGTGGAGGCGTGGTCCGACGCGCCCGTGAGCGCGCCCGCCGCGATCAGGGCGTCGCGCACCCGCTGCAACTCGCTGAGCGTGTCCACCTCCCAGGCCAGGTGGTAGAGCCCGACCCGGCCGGTGCGGTGCGGCACCGACGGGTCCGGGGACTGGAACAGGCCCAGGTCGTGGTCATTGGCCGACCCCTCGGCCTGCAGGAACGCCCCGCCCGGGAAGCCGCCGGGCAGGCGGCGGAAGCCGAGCACCTCGCTGTAGAACGCGACCGAGCGTTCCACGTCGGAGACGAACAGGACAGCGTGATTGAGGCGCTGAATCGGCATGGCGGGAACTCCGTTTCGACGAGACCGGACGCGGGGTGATCAACTGTTGGGCGGGTTGTGACGTTCGTGTCGTTGCGCGTTGAGTGTTGCGGTGGGACGGTCGGGCTTGGGTGCGGTCGCTGTAATTCGATTGGCGTGTCTTCGGTTTCAATATTGTCGTGTCCGGTCCGGTTCCCCTAACGTCGAACAGGTGAGCGAGCCGTCGTCGTCGAACGGTCGCCCCGAGGAGGGGGCGAGTCAGATGCAGGCGTACCGGTTCGCGCTGGAACCGACCCACGACCAGATACAAGCCTTGCGTTCACATTGCGGGGCAACACGGTTCGCCTACAACTGGGGTCGTCGGAAAGTCCTCGCCAACTGGGCGCAACGCGCAGCCGAAGCCTCCTACGGCATCCCTGAGGACGAACTCACTCCGTGGATCGATCAATCCGCCTACGGCCTCCGCAAAGCCTGGAACGCGGAGAAGGATACGGTCGCGCCGTGGTGGGCGGAGAACAGCAAAGAGGCGTACTCATCCGGTGTAACGCGGGTGGCCCAGGCGTTCTCCAACTACAGGGCGTCCAAGCGTGGTCCCCGGGCCGGGGCACGTATGGGTGTCCCGGCCCGGAAGAAGAAGCACTCCCACCAATCGTTCACCGTCACCACCGGCAGTTACGGGCTCGGCGACGGGTCGCGGCAGGTCAAGATTCCCCGTATCGGGGTCGTTCGGACGAGTGAATCGACGCGCAAGCTCGCGCGGCGGCTGCGCAACGGGACCGCGAAACTGCGCAGCATGACCCTGTCGTGGCGGGGTGGCCGCTGGTGGGTTTCGTTCACGGTCGCGGTCCGCCGCGATGATCCGGAACCCGTGCGGCCCGACGCCGTGGTCGGGGTGGATGCGGGGGTGAAGTCCCTGGCCGTCCTGTCCACGGGCGAGATTGTTGCGAACCCCAAGCATTACCAGCAGACCCAGGCTCTGCGCCGCCGGCTTGCGCGAGCACGGTCCCGGCGGCGTGGCCCCGACCGCAAGCACGGTGTGGGGCCGTCGCGGCGGTGGGAGAAGGCCAACGCCAATGCCAACCGCCTCGAGCATCGTGTGACCGCGATGCGCCGTGACGGGCTCCACAAGCTCACCACCCGCCTGACCCGCACCTACGGGACGATCGTGGTGGAGGACTTGAATGTTGCGGGGATGCTGCGCAATCGGTCCCTGGCCAAGGCGATCTGGTCGACTGGGTTCTCCACACTGCGCCAGCAGCTCGAATACAAGACACGCTGGCGCGGCGGGGTGCTGGTGACCGCTGATCGCTGGTACCCCAGTTCCAAAACGTGCTCTTCCTGCAAGACAGTGAAAACCAAGCTGGCTTTGGGTGAGCGCGTATTCCGTTGCGATCATTGCGGTCTGGTGTTGGATCGTGATGTGAACGCTGCCCGTAATTTGGCGGCGTTGGTGTCCTCGGCGAGTTGCGTCGGGACGGTAAAGATGCCCGCTGGAAACCGTGTAAGACCCGGCTCGCCGGGCGGTGGTATCGCCACGGGAAGACCCGAAACCGCGGTTGCGGGCCAACCCTGCCGGAGCAATCGGGCAGGTCACGGAACAAAACAACACATTCCGTGAACGGTGGGACGGTCGTTGTTCTGCGCTGCGCGATAAGTTCGAGTGATGCGGGCGAGGCGATGGTGACCGGGACCGGTGACGTGACAGGCCGCGGCTGGCTGCGGCGGCTGTGGGACAGATGTGTGGGCCACCCGTGGATGCTGGCCGGGCTGGCGGCGGCGGTCACACTCGGCGCGCTCGTCGAGGTGACCGGGCCGCTGCTGGCCAAACGCGCCCTCGACGGCGCGACCGCGGGCAATACCGGCATCATCGCGGGCCTGGCGATCGCGTTGGGCGCGCTGGCCGTCGGCCGCTTCCTCGCCTCCTTCGGCCGCCGCATGCTGGCCGGGCGGCTCGCCCTCGACGTCCAGCACGAACTGCGGGTGGATCTGCTGGCCGCGCTGCAACGCCTGGACGGCCCCGGGCAGGACGAGCTGCGCACCGGCCAGGTCATCTCCCGCTCGATCAGCGACCTCACCCTGGTGCAGGGGCTGCTGTCGATGGCGCCCTGGTCCTCGGTGGCGGCGCTGCAATTCGTGCTCGCCGCGGGCGTCATGCTGTGGCTCTCGCCGCCGCTGGCGCTGGCCGCGCTGCTGGTGGTGCCGGTGCTGGCCTTCGTGGTCTACCGGGTGCGGCCGCGTCTCTACGCCGCCACCTGGTCGGCGCAGCAGCGCGCCGCCGATCTGGCCCAGCACGTCGAGGAGACCGTCACCGGCGTGCGCGTGGTGAAGGGCTTCGGGCAGGAGGCCCGCATGGTCGACCTGCTGGAGGGCCATGGGCGCGAGCTGTACGCCGAACGCATGCGCGCGGCCCGCATCGACGCCCGCTTCAGCCCGACACTGGGGTCGATTCCGCAGGCCGGGCTGGTCGCGGTGATCGCGGTCGGCGGGCTGCTGGCCTTCCACGGCAGCATCGGGCTCGGCACCTTCCTGGCCTTCGTCGCCTACGTCGCCACCATGACCAACTCCACCCGCATCGTGTCGTACGTGGTGGTGATGGCGCAGTTGACGCGAGCCGCCGCCGAACGCGTGCACCAGGTGATCGACAGCGCGCCCGACCGCGTCGACCCCGAGCAGCCGGCGTCGATGCCCCACGGGCCGCTCGGCATCGACATCGAGGACCTCACGTTCGGCTTCGATCCGGACCGGCCGGTGCTGCGCGATTTCAGCCTCGACATCGCGCCCGGGGAGACGGTGGCGATCATCGGCCCGGCGGGCTCGGGCAAGTCCACGCTGAGCCTGCTGCTGCCGCGCTTCTACTCCCCCGACTCCGGCCGGATCAGCCTGTACGGCACCGACTCCCGCGCCGATGTCGCCGATCTACGTGCGGCCGACCTGCGCGCGGCCGTGGGCGTGGTGTTCGACGAGGCGTTCCTGCTCTCGGACACCATCGCCGCCAATATCGCTCTGGGCCGCCCGGAGTCGACCGAGGCCGAGATCCACGCGGCCGCGAAACAGGCCGCGGCGGACGATTTCATCAATGCCCTCGCCGACGGCTACGACACCGTGGTCGGCGAACGCGGCCTGACCCTGTCCGGCGGTCAGCGCCAGCGCATCGCCTTGGCCCGTGCCCTGCTCGCCAACCCGCGCGTCCTGATCCTCGACGACGCCACCTCGGCGGTCGACGCGGTCACCGAGGCCGCGATCTTCGCGTCCCTGCCCACCGATTCCGGCCGGACCACGCTGATCCTGGCCCACCGCGAATCGACGCTGTCCCACGCCGACCGCGTGATCCGGCTGCCCGCACCGGAATTCGCGCCCCTCGATCCGGCGGCCGCGAACTCCGACCTCGAACTCGGGCAGACCGCGGCGGGCGCGCAACCGGATCGGGATACGCCTGAGGAAGTGCGGCGGGTGCTCGGCACGCTGCCGCCCGCGCTGGAAGAGCCAGGGCTGGACGCGGACTCGTTGCGGGAGCCCGACCCCGGGTTCCGGTTGAGTCACGCGCTGGGACTGGTGAAATGGCTGGTCGCGGGAACCATGATCCTGCTGGCGCTGAACGCGCTTGTCGGCGTGGGGTTCCCGTCGGTGGTGCGGTACGCGGTGGACGCGGGCGTCGGACGGCACGACGGCGCGGCGCTGGTGCGGGCCACCGTCATCGGCGTCGTCCTGGTCGTGGCCGGGTGGCTGGTCGCGGCGACCGCGCTGCTCTGGAGCAATCGGGCCGGGGAGCGGGTGCTGTTCGGCTTGCGGGTGCGCAGTTACGCGCATCTGCAGCGGCTCGGCCTGGACTTCTACGAGCGGGAACTGTCCGGTCGCATCATGACCCGGATGACCACCGACATCGACGCGCTGTCGACGTTCATGCAGACCGGTCTGCCGGACGCGCTGGTCGCGCTGCTGACCGTCGGCGGAATCGCGGTGGCGCTCACCATCATCGACCCGGGTCTGGCCCTGGTGGTGTTCGTGACGGTGCCCGCGCTGCTGGTGGCCAGCTGGAAGTTCCGCAAGGTCTCCGACGCCGCCTACAGCGCTTCCCGGGAGCATTCGGCGACCGTGAACGCCGACTTCGCCGAGAACGTCGCGGGACTGCGGGTGGTGCAGGCCAACCGGCACGAGGCGATCTCCGAGCGGCGCTTCGCCGGGTACTCGGACAACTACCGGGTCAGCCGGATGCAGGCGCAGCGGGCCATCGCCACCTTCTTCGCCTTCGTCGGCATGTGGGCGGATCTGGCGCTGGCCGCGGTGGTGTTCACCGGGGCCTGGGCGGTGGCGCACGGGACCACCACCGCGGGCACCCTGGTCGCGTTCGTGCTGTACCTACAACTGCTGTTCGGGCCGATCATGCAGTTGTCGCAGCTCTTCGACGGGTACCAGCAGGCGCGGGTCGGATTGCGGCGCATCGGGGAACTGCTGCGCACCCGGTCCTCCATCGCCCCCGACCCCGCGGACGCGGCCCCGATCGACGGGCGCCTGCGCGGCGAGGTGGTGTTCGACGACGTGCGCTTCCAGTACCCGGGCGCGGTGCGGCCCGCCCTGGAGGGCGTCAGCCTCAGCATCCCGGCGGGCGGCAGCCTCGCGTTGGTGGGTGAGACCGGCGCGGGCAAGTCGACCATCGTGAAGTTGCTGGCCCGGCTCTACGACATGCCACGAGAACCTGCGTCCGGTGACGCGAATCACGAAGTTACCGACGCCGCGACGGCAATCTCTATAGCAAAAACGCATGACAAAGCCCATGATCCGGACACTCACGGCGCAATTCGGGTGGACGGCGTGGATATTCGCGACTATCGCCTCGCCGAGTTCCGTTCCCGGCTCGGCGTGGTCCCGCAGGAAGCTCACCTCTTCACCGGCGACATTGCCAGCAACATTGCATTTGGCAAACCTTTTGCGAGTCGCGTTGAAATCGAGGCGGCGGCCGCCGCGGTCGGCGCGCTGGACACCATCGCCGCACTGCCCCGGGGCATGTCGCAGGCGGTCGGGGAACGCGGGCGCGGACTCTCGGCCGGGCAACGCCAGCTCATCGCTCTGGCCCGCGCCGAACTGGTCCGGCCCGACCTGCTCCTGCTCGACGAGGCCACCGCCGTACTGGATCCCGCCGCCGAGGCATCGGTGCTGGTCGCGAGCGAATCGGTGACGCGGGGGCGAACCTCGATCATCGTGGCGCACCGGCTCGCGACCGCCGCGCAGGCCGATCGGATCGCCGTCGTCGAGCACGGTCGCATCAGCGAAATCGGGTCGCACGACGAACTCCTCGGAGCCGACGGCCCGTACTCCCGCTTGTGGGCTGCGGCGCGGGCGACCGAGGGAATATTCTCGAGCGAGGACGAGTCGTCACGAGAGAATGCGTCCGCTCGGTGGTAGCCATGGCCGACGACGAACAGGGGTGGGCATATCCTCAGTGGGGGCGCATCGGCGCGCATCCGCCGATTACCCGTGCCGGGCACGTCACAAACGTCGCAGCGCGAAGAACGAAATGAGGCGAACACCTGCTGTGAGCAGCTCAACAGACCAGTTCGGACAGAACCAGTGGCTTGTCGACGAGATGTACCAGAAGTACAAGCAAGACCCCTCGTCCGTCGATGAGAGCTGGCACGAGTTCCTGGCGGACTACACGCCGGAGAACACTGCCGAGATTGGTAACAACAGCCAGGCGGCCGCCGCCGTCGCTCCGGCCCCCGCCGCCGTCGCGCCCGCCGCTCATCCCGTCGCCGCACCCGCCGCGCCCGCCCCGGCTCCGGCTCCCGCGCAGGTGCGCGCCCCGCAGACGACTCCGGCCCCGACCTCGAACGCGGCCCCGACCTCCGGCGGCCCCAAGCCGTCCGCCGAGGACGAGACCAAGGTGCTGCGCGGACCCGCCGCGGCGGTCGTGCGGAACATGTCGGCCTCGCTGGCCATCCCCACCGCTACCTCGGTGCGTGCCATCCCGGCGAAGCTGATGATCGACAACCGGCTGGTCATCAACAACCACCTGGCCCGTACCCGCGGTGGCAAGATCTCCTTCACCCACCTGCTGGGCTACGCCATCGTGCAGGCCATCAAGGTCTTCCCGAACATGAACCGGCACTTCGCCGAGGTCGACGGGAAGCCGAACGCGGTCACCCCCGCGCACACCAATCTCGGTCTGGCCATCGACCTTCCGGGCAAGGACGGCAACCGCGCGCTCGCGGTCGCGGCCATCAAGAACACCGAGTCCATGTCCTTCGCGCAGTTCCACAGCGCGTACGAGGACGTCGTGCGGCGTGCCCGTGACGGCAAGCTGACCAACGACGACTTCGCCGGCGTCACCATCTCGCTCACCAACCCGGGCACCATCGGCACCAACCACTCGGTGCCGCGTCTGATGCTGGGCCAGGGCGCGATCATCGGCGCGGGCGCCATGGAGTACCCGGCCGAGTTCCAGGGCATGAGCGACCAGCAGCTCGCGGAGATGGGCATCGGCAAGCTGATGACCCTGACCTCGACCTACGACCACCGCATCATCCAGGGCGCGGAATCCGGCGACTTCCTGCGGACCGTCCACAACCTGCTGATCTCCGACGAGTTCTACGACGAGATCTTCCACGGCATGGGTGTCCCGTACGAGCCGGTCCGCTGGCGCAAGGACATTCAGGAACGCGGCATCGACAAGTCGACCCGCGTCCAGGAGATGATCAACGCCTACCGCAGCCGCGGCCACCTGATGGCCGACACCGACCCGCTGCGGCTGGTGAAGGACAAGTTCCGCTCGCACCCCGACCTGGATGTCACCCAGCACGGCCTGACCCTGTGGGACCTGGACCGCGAGTTCAATGTCGCGGGCTTCCACGGCCAGGAGCGCATGAAGCTGCGCGATGTGCTGTCCATCCTGCGCGACGCCTACGCCCGCCATGTGGGTGTGGAGTACACCCACATTCTGGATCCCGAGCAGCTCAAGTGGATTCAGGAGCGGGTCGAGCAGAAGCACGCGAAGCCGACCGTCGCGGAGCAGAAGTACATCATGTCCCGGCTCAACGCGGCCGAGGCGTTCGAGACCTTCCTGCAGACCAAATACGTCGGTCAGAAGCGCTTCTCGCTGGAAGGCGCCGAGTCGGTCATCCCGATGATGGACGCCGTCATCGACCAGTGTGCCGAGTACGCCCTCGACGAGGTCGTCATCGGTATGCCGCACCGTGGCCGCCTGAACGTGCTGGCCAACATCGTGGGCAAGCCCTACTCGAAGATCTTCACCGAGTTCGAGGGCAATATGAACCCGGCCGCCACCCACGGCTCCGGTGACGTGAAGTACCACCTCGGTGCGCGCGGCACCTACCTGCAGATGTTCGGCGACAACGAGATCGAGGTGTCGCTGACCGCGAACCCCTCGCACCTCGAGGCCGTCGACCCGGTGCTGGAGGGTCTGGTCCGCGCCAAGCAGGATCTGCTCACCAAGGAAGACATCGTCACCAAGGGCGAAGAGGCGCGGTCGTTCTCGGTCGTGCCGCTGATGCTGCACGGTGACGCGGCCTTCGCCGGCCAGGGTGTCGTCGCCGAGACCCTGAACCTGTCGGTGCTGCGCGGCTACCGCACCGGTGGCACCGTGCACATCGTGGTGAACAACCAGATCGGCTTCACCACCGCGCCGGAGTACTCGCGTTCCACCGAATACTCCACCGACATCGCGAAGTTCATCGGCGCCCCGATCTTCCACGTGAACGGCGACGACCCGGAAGCCTGTGTATGGGTGGCCAAGCTGGCCGTCGACTACCGACAGAAGTTCCAGCGCGACGTCGTGATCGACCTGATCTGCTACCGCCGCCGCGGCCACAACGAGGGCGACGACCCGTCGATGACCCAGCCGGGCATGTACGACGTGATCGACACCAAGCGTTCGGTCCGCAAGGCGTACACCGAGTCGCTGATCGGCCGTGGCGACATCTCCATGAAGGAAGCCGAAGACGCCCTGCGTGACTACCAGGGTCAGCTGGAGCGGATCTTCAACGAGGTGCGCGAGCTGGAGAAGTTCCCGCCGGAGGCCTCGGAGTCGGTCGAGGACGAGCAGCAGCTGCCGCCGAACCTCGTGACCTCCGTGGACAAGACGGTGTTGCAGCGCATCGGCGACGCGTTCCTGAACGTGCCCGAGGGCTTCACCGTGCACCCGCGCGTCAAGCCGGTGCTGGAGAAGCGCCGCGAGATGGCGTACGAGGGCAAGGTCGACTGGGCCATGGCCGAGCTGCTGGCCTTCGGCACGCTCATCGACGAGGGCAAGGCCGTCCGCCTGACCGGTCAGGACTCGCGCCGCGGCACCTTCTCGCAGCGCCACTCGGTCATCATCGACCGCAAGAACGGCGACGAGTACACCCCGCTGCACAACATCGGCTCGGCGAACCCGGGCTGGTTCGCGGTGCACGACTCGGCGCTGTCGGAGTACGCGGCGGTCGGCTTCGAGTACGGCTACTCGCTGGGCAACCCGGACGCGCTCGTCCTGTGGGAGGCGCAGTTCGGTGACTTCGTCAACGGCGCGCAGTCCATCATCGACGAGTTCATCTCCTCCGGTGAGGCCAAGTGGGGTCAGCTCTCCGAGGTCGTGCTGCTGCTGCCGCACGGTCACGAGGGCCAGGGTCCGGACCACACCTCGGGTCGTATCGAGCGCTTCCTGCAGCTGTGCGCCGAGGGTTCGATGACGGTGGCGGTCCCGTCCACCCCGTCGAACTACTTCCACCTGCTGCGCCGCCACGCCCTGGACGGCATCCGCCGCCCGCTGGTGGTCTTCACCCCGAAGTCCATGCTGCGCAACAAGGCTGTCGTCTCCGAGGTCGAGGACTTCACGGACAACAAGTTCCGCACCGTGCTCGAGGAGCCCACCTACGAGTCGGGCAACGGCGACCGCTCCAAGGTCAAGCGCGTGCTGCTCACCTCCGGCAAGATCTACTACGAGCTGGTGGCCGAGAAGAACAAGCACAACCGCGACGACGTGGCCATCGTCCGCGTCGAGCAGCTGTACCCGATCCCGAAGTTCCGCCTCAACGAGGCCCTGGAGCAGTACCCCAACGCCTCCGATCTGGCGTGGGTCCAGGAGGAACCGGCCAACCAGGGCGCCTGGCCCTTCTTCGGCCTCAACCTCCCGGAGATCCTCCCGGCCCGTTTCGGCAAGCTGCGCCGCATCTCCCGCCGCGCCATGTCGGCCCCGTCCTCGGGTTCGTCCAAGGTGCACGCCGTGGAGCAGCAGGAAATCATCGACGAGGCGTTCTCCCCGACCGCCTGATAGTCGGATCCTCGCGCGGGGCCGGAACTCTCACGAGTTCCGGCCTCGTGTCGTTTCGGGCCCTCGAACCGGGCTGGAAGCTCACACGACACCGCACGAATCCTTAGCAAGGCTTAGATATTTCAAGAGGGTGTGAGCCCCGAATCCGCGCATCACCATCCGCTGCCCACTTGACGCGGGTGCGGTCGCTGCTCTTCGAAGTTGAAATAGCTTCGCATCACCCCAACAGCCGACCCAGCACCGTAGTAGGGCCGTCTCTCAGCCGAGGCGGTAGATGTCGTAGTCGCCGAGGGGGCGGAAGCCCAGGCGCTGGTAGAGGGCTGTACTGGTGGGGTTGGCGAGGTCGGCGAAGAGCATGATGTGGCTCGCGCCGGAGGCGAGGGCCTGGCGGCAGGCGAAGGTGGTGGCCGCTGCCGCGAAGCCTCTGGCGCGCAGGGGTTTCGGGGTGAAGACGGGGGCGATGCGGATGGTTTCGGCTACGACCGGGCCGGTTCCGGCCATCGAGACCGGGGTGCCGTCCACTTCCCACAGGGACAGGCCGTCATGGGTCAGGCGGTCGTCGATCATGCGGTCCGGGTGTGCCGGGGGCGGATCGCCGATGTCCCTTGTGAATTCGAGCAGCCATTCGATTGCCAGGGCCCGGTCACGGTCGGTCGCGAGGCGACCGCGGCCGTCCGGCGCCGGTTCCGGCGGTACCAGATCACCCAGCCGGTAGAGGCGATCGGCGCGGCGCAGGGTGACCGCCGTGCCGTGCGACCGCGCCCAGACTTCGGCGACAGCCCGGGCGGAGTCCGACGGGCCGGATACCGCGGGCAGCGCCGGATCGATCGCCGAGTAGTCGCGCACGAGTGGAGTGATCGCCTCGAACGGCAAGGGGGACACCACGATTCCGAAGGGCGGTGTCCGGAAGAACGCGGCCGCGACCTCGCCGCCGGGAGTGGTCCACCACCCGAAATGGGGAGCGGCGCCCCCGAAGACCGTCAGCCCCTGCCGCAGCAGCCGGTCCAGCACCGTGACCAGCACGGTGTGCCGGACCGGATCCGACAGCAGGAATTCACCGGCCGCCCGCTCGTATGCCGACACATCCTCGGTAATCGTCCACCCCATGCGTTCATCATGGCGCAGATGACCCGGAACGGAACAGCCCGCCGAGGATGTCTCGGCGGGCTGTTCGGTGTCCGATGCCGGGGATGGGTTACTCGCCGGTCGAATCCGCCTGCTCCGCAGCGGAATCGGCCTCACCCTTGATATCCCAGGCGGCCATCATCGCGGCGAGGCCGTCGGCGGCGGCGGTGTCCTGGGTGGTCGATTCCTGGTCCGACATGGCGGGTACCTCTTTCTACTACTTCCCTGACGAAAGGTTGATGGTACCGGCCGGTTTCAGTTGCCGCGCATCGAGAAATGGCTTGCGACAAACGATTTCACCGACTGGTGACGGGTGTCACACATGCCGGGGGAGTGATCCGTTCGGGAGGGGTTGTGAGCGCGGTGTTCGGCGTCGTATATTCCACGTGGAATATTTGGTCCGGAGGATTGGGGTGGCGGTTGATGGCGTCACTCGAAACGGAGGTCGTGGTGATCAAGAAGCAGTCGGCTCCAGCGCTCACGCCGATGGCGCTGCTGGTTCTCGCACTGCTGGAGGAACGTCCGATGCACCCGTACGAGATGTATCAACTGTTACTGAGCCGCCACGAGGACCAGTTCACCAAGATCAAGCCGGGGTCGCTGTATCACACCGTGGCACGCCTGACCGATCAGGAACTGATCGCGGCGGAGAGCACCGATCGGGCCGGTAACCGGCCGGAACGGACCACCTACCGCATTCGCACGGCCGGGCACGCGGCGCTGCGTGAACGAGTCCGGGACCTGCTGCGGGAACCGGTGCACGAGTACCCGGCGTTCGTGACCGGATTGGCCGAAGCGCACAATTTGCCCGTGGACGAGGTCATCGATGCCCTCCGCGAACGCATCGCCTCGATCGAGGCGCGGGTCGCCGAGCTGACCACGCTCCGCGACCTGGCCGCCGCCTCCGATGTCCCGCGCCGCTACTGGATGCGGGTCGACTACATACGCGCGCACAGCACCGCCGAAGTCACCTGGCTGCGCGGACTCATGGACGAGCTCCGCAGCGGCGACCTCGAATGGGAGACCTTCGACTCCGAGACCGGCGAGCGCGTCGACACCAGAACCCACTCCCAGGGATAGGAACCCGAATCCATGTCCACTCAACGCAACCCGTGGCTCGCGCTATACGCGCTGGTCGTCGGGTTCTTCATGATCCTGCTGGACATGACCATCGTCGCGGTGGCCAATCCGGCGATCATGAAGGACCTGAACGCCGATGTCTCCCAGGTCATCTGGGTCACCTCCGCCTACCTGCTGGCCTACGCGGTGCCGCTGCTGGTCACCGGCCGGCTCGGGGATCGCTTCGGCCCCAAGAACATCTACCTCGGCGGCCTGGTCGTGTTCACCCTCGCCTCGCTCTGGTGCGCCGAGTCGACCAGCATCAACATGCTGATCGCGGCCCGCGCCGTGCAGGGCCTGGGCGCGGCGCTGATGACGCCGCAGACCATGGCCGTCATCACCCGCACCTTCCCGCCGGACAAGCGCGGCGCGGCCATGGGCCTGTGGGGCGGCGTGGCCGGTCTGGCCACCCTGGTCGGCCCGATCCTGGGCGGCGTGCTGGTGGACTGGCAGGGCTGGCAGTGGATCTTCTATGTGAACGTGCCGATCGGCATCATCGCCTTCGCGCTGGCGTTCTGGCTGGTCCCGTCGCTGCCCACGCACGAGCACAAGTTCGACCTGGTCGGTGTGGCGCTGTCGGGCGTCGGCATGTTCCTGCTGGTGTTCGGTATCCAGGAGGGCAATACCCACGACTGGGACGCCGAGATCTGGGCCATGATCGCGGCCGGCGCTGTGGTGCTGGCGCTGTTCGTGATGAACCAGGCGCGCAATACCGGTGAGCCGCTGGTGCCGCTGAGCCTGTTCGAGGACCGCAACTTCGCGCTGTCCAATGTGGGCATCGCCGCCATGGGCGCGGCGGTGACCAGCGTGTTCGTGCCCGCCTACTTCTACCTGCAGCAGGTGCACGAGCTGTCGCCGACCCGCTCGGCGCTGATCTTCGCGCCGATGGCCATTCTGACCGGCGTCTTCGCGCCGATCATCGGCAAGATCTCCGACAAGGTCGCGCCGCGGGTCATCCCGACCATCGGTTTCGCGGTGTTCGCGGCCACCCTGTTCGGTTTCGCCGCGCTGATGAAGCCGGACGGCTCGCTGCCGCTGTTCATGATCGTCGGCGGCTTCGCCGGTATCGCCAATTCCTGCATCTGGGCGCCGCTGGCCTCCACCGCCACCCACAATCTGCCGGTGCAGCAGGCCGGTGCGGGCGCGGGCGTCTACAACACCACCCGCCAGGTGGGTTCGGTGCTCGGTTCGGCGGCGATCAGCGCGCTGCTGTCGGCGCGGATCTCGGCGCAGGGCCTGCAGAGCGGTCCGATCG
The DNA here is from genome assembly GCF_042732555.1 of Nocardia sp. NPDC059764. NCBI lineage: Bacteria > Bacillati > Actinomycetota > Actinomycetes > Mycobacteriales > Nocardiaceae > Nocardia > Nocardia sp. NPDC059764. Next base: position 232 of record NZ_JBHWHH010000054.1, on the reverse strand, counting down.
GCGAGGGCTCGGGCGGTAAGAGCCTGAGCGATCTGCCCGCGCAGGTGCGGGATCCGATCCTGGAGAAGCTCAGCACCGCGCTGAGCCAGTCCATGTACCTGCCCGCGGCGATCCTGCTGATCGGTGTGGTCGCCTCGGCGATGTTCATCGGCTTCGGCAAGCAGGGCGACGGCCGGGCGGACGATATGGCGAAGGCCGATATCGGGGCGCACTGATCCCGACTGTGCGAAAG
>NZ_JBHWHH010000053.1:0-41605 GCF_042732555.1 Nocardia sp. NPDC059764 | reverse complement strand
GTCGTTTCCACCCCTCCCCCGGCCCATGCCCCCAGAATTCACGGCACAGTTCCGAAACACGTTCCTTTTAGACCTTGCCAACGTTGAACCTTCAAGGAGCTGGCCGATGAAATCCACCCTGACGCAACACGTCTCGACAATCCTGGCCACCACCCTGGCCACCGCCGCCCTCGCCACCGGCGCCGCCACCGCGGCTCCGCTCACCCTCGACCCCGTGGCGACGCCCACCGACTCGGCCCTGGGAACAGGGTCGGCGAGCGGGGAGCGGTCAGATCACCTGCAAGATGCAGGGCGGTACCTGGATCGAGGGCGACAGCACCCGCCCCTCCTACTGCCATATCGGGTTCCAGCCGAGTTCCCTCACGATCGACGCCGCCCCGCCCGCGGCGCAGCCGGTGGCGACGACCACCGATTCGGGATCGTCCGGCTCGTCCAACTCGGGCTCCTCCGGCCTGGGAGACGTGCTCGGCCCGTGGATCTGCGGCGGCAGTTGGGACCCGGTGCGGCATGGCTGCTTCCCCAAGGTGGGAGAAACCAACTAGTCCGCGCGGTAACGAGATTCGGCCGGTCACCCCATGGGTGACCGGCCGAATTTTCAGCTGTTACAAGCGGTTCCGCTCAGTAGCGGTAATGGTCCGGCTTGTACGGGCCCTCCACGTCCACGCCGATGTACTCGGCCTGGTCCTTGGTGAGCTTGGTCAGGGTGCCGCCCAGGGCCTCGACGTGGATCTTGGCGACCTTCTCGTCGAGGTGCTTGGGGAGGCGGTAGACCTCGTTGTCGTACTCCTCCGGCTTGGTCCACAGTTCGATCTGCGCGATGACCTGGTTGGAGAAGGAGTTCGACATGACGAACGAGGGGTGGCCGGTGGCGTTGCCCAGGTTGAGCAGGCGCCCCTCGGACAGCACGATGATCGAGCGGCCGGTCTCCTTGAACGTCCACAGGTCGACCTGCGGCTTGATGTTCAGGCGGTCGGCGCCCGAGCGCTCCAGGGCGGCCATGTCGATCTCGTTGTCGAAGTGGCCGATATTGCCCAGGATGGCCTGGCCCTTCATCGCCTTCATGTGATCGAGGGTGATGATGTCCTTGTTGCCGGTCGAGGTGATCACGATGTCGGCGTCGGCGATGGCCTGCTCGACGGTGACCACGTCGAAGCCGTCCATCAGCGCCTGCAGCGCGTTGATCGGGTCGATCTCGGTGACCTGCACGCGCGCGCCCTGGCCGGCCATCGACTCCGCGCAGCCCTTGCCGACGTCGCCGTAACCGCAGATCAGCACCTTCTTGCCGCCGATGAGCACATCGGTGCCGCGGTTGATGCCGTCGATCAGCGAGTGGCGGGTGCCGTACTTGTTGTCGAACTTCGACTTGGTGACCGAGTCGTTGACGTTGATGGCCGGGAAGACCAGCTCGCCCGCGGCGGCGAACTGGTACAGCCGCAGCACGCCGGTGGTGGTCTCCTCGGTGACGCCCTTGACCGACTCGGCGATGGCGCCCCACTTGCCGCCGTCCGCCTCGAGGCTCGCGCGCAGCAGGTTCAGGAAGACCTTGTACTCCTCGGAGTGGGTCTCGTCCTCGGGCGGCACGACGCCGGCCTTCTCGAACTGGGCGCCGCGCAGCACCAGCATGGTGGCGTCACCACCGTCGTCGAGGATCATGTTGGCCGGCTCGCCCGGCCAGGTCAGCATCTGCTCGGCGGCCCACCAGTACTCCTCCAGCGTCTCGCCCTTCCAGGCGAAGACCGGGGTGCCCTTGGGCTGGTCGACGGTGCCGTGCGGGCCCACCACGACCGCGGCGGCCGCGTGGTCCTGGGTGGAGAAGATGTTGCACGACGCCCACCGCACCTGCGCGCCCAGCGCGACCAGGGTCTCGATCAGCACCGCGGTCTGCACGGTCATGTGCAGGGAGCCGGAGATGCGCGCGCCCTTCAGCGGCTGCACGTCGTGGTACTCGCGACGCAGCGCCATCAGGCCCGGCATCTCGTGCTCGGCAAGGCGAATCTCCTTGCGGCCGAACTCGGCCAGTGACAGATCCGCCACCTTGTAGTCGATCCCGTTGCGAACATCAGGGGTCATCGTGCTGGACACTGAGGTCGTCATCTGCCTCTCCTGGTCGGCTGCTTCCCCCAAACCCTACGCGGCGGCCGGAACGTCGTACGCGGCGAGGATGCGCTCTCGTTTGCGAGGTTGGATATTGGCCCGGCTGACATCGCCCGCGTAATGGGCCAGCAACCGCGGGTCCATCACGATGCGCCAGATCGGCGGGAACAGGGCCAGCAGAATCATGGTGGCGTAACCCGCCGGCAGCTGCGGGGCCTCCTCGGAGGAGCGCAGGGTCTGGTACCGGCGGCCGGGATTGGCGTGGTGGTCGCTGTGCCGCTGCAGGTGGAACATGAAGATGTTGGTGACCAGGCGGTCACTGTTCCAGCTGTCGCTGGGGGCGCAGCGGGCCCAGTTGCCGTTCGGCCGTTTGCTGCGCAGCAGGCCGTAATGCTCGACATAGTTGACCGTTTCGAGCAGCCCCGCGCCGATCACGGCCTGCAACAGCAGGTACGGCAGGATCGAGGGGCTGTAGATCGCCATGAGCGCGCCGAACAGCACGATGGTCATGCTCCACGCCTGCAGGATGTGGTTGTGGACACTGAACCAGCGGTGGCCCTTGCGCGCCAGCCGCTCGCCTTCGAGCCGGATTGCCGAACGGAAGCCGCCGATCACGCTGCGGGGCAGGAACTCCCACAGCGACTCGCCCATGCGCGCGCTGGCCGGGTCGTCGGGGGTGGCGACGCGGGCGTGGTGGCCCCGGTTGTGCTCGACGAAGAAATGCCCGTACGCCGACTGCGCCAGCGCCATTTTCGACAGCCAGCGCTCCAGGTTCTCGACCCGGTGCCCGAGTTCGTGCGCGGCGTTGATGCCGATACCGCTGACGAGTCCGAGGGTGGTCGCCAGACCGATCTTGTCGACCGTGGACAGGTCGGTGCCGGCCCACATGCACGACGCGATGATCAGGCCGATCACCTGGATCGGCAGGAACAGGTAGGTGCACCACCGGTAGAACCGGTCGTTGCTCAGTAGTTCGTAGTCCTCGTCGCGCGGATTGGTGCCGTCTTCCCCGACAACCCAGTCCAGCACCGGGATGGCGATCAGGATGATGATCGGTCCGAGCCACCAGAACACCGTCAGCTTGGTGTGCAGCACCAATTGTGAAGGCAGCAAGGCCGACATGGGGGCGATGAGCCCCAGCACCCACAGGTGGCGTTTGGGATCCGGCGAACCCAACCGTTTGCCGAACATTTGCACGTTTACTCCGCTACTCGACCTCATCCGACTTCGCCGCTACATATCTTGGAACCTGGTTGCTGTTACAGCACGCGCGTATCCCGAAAGGTGGTCACCGTTACATCATGAGCAGTCAGTTCCGACGCAACCGACCCTGTGGCTCCCGTCACTTCCAGTGCGCGCAATCGAGCGGCGAACCGCGCTCTGCGCAACCGGTCGCGGCTCAGCGCAACCACACGTACCGAACCTGCGGCCGTCCCGTTCGACCGTAGTCGGTGCGCCGTTCCACCACGCCGTCTTCGGCCATCCGCTCCAGATATCGCCACGCGGTCACCCGCGAAACCCCTACCGCGCGACCCGTTTCCCCCGCGGACAGACCGTCCGGCGCGGCCCGCACCGCGCGTGAGACCTCGTCCATCGTCTGCGGCGCAATACCTTTCGGCGAGGTGGGCCGCTGATCCGGGGTGCGCAGCACGCCGAAGGCGCGGTCGATGTCGTGCTGCGACACCGCCGTCTCCCCCGCCGGCAGCGCCGCACGGTACTCGACGTAGCGTTCCAGCTTCTCCCGGAAGGCCGCGAAGGTGAAGGGCTTCAACAAATACAGCACCACGCCGTGCGAGACGGCGGCGCGCACCAGGGCCAGATCGCGCGCGGAGGTGACCGCGATGACGTCCGGACGCGGCCGCAGCACCGCCAGCGCCGCGGCGACCGCGAGCCCGCTCATATCTGGCAAACCGATATCCATCAGCACCAAATCAACGGGGACGCCGGAAGATTGTGACCTTTTCGCGATCGTCAGCGCCTCGCGCCCGGTGTGCGCCACCGCCACCACATCGAAACCGTCCAGCCGTTCCAGGTAAGAGCGGTGTGCCGCAGCAATTTTCGGATCATCCTCGACGATCAGGACTCGGACCGTCGCGGGAGTCGTCGAATGCACCGTTCCCGGCGTGGTCTTCATCGCGGAAACCTCACGATCACAGCGGATTCCGGTTCACGCCGGGCCCGCAACTCACCGGTGTGCCGAGCCACCAGCCGCCGCACCAGCGCCAGTCCCAGACCGTGGTGGTCGGTCTTGGTGGAGTACCCGCGCTCGGTGGCGCGGGTGAACAGTTCCTCGGACATGCCCGGACCACTGTCGGCGACCCGCACGTACAGCTCGGCGTCGTCGCGCCGCACGGTCACCTCCAGCCACGCGTCCTCGTCGTGCCCGACCTCGTCGAGGGCGTTGTCGATGAGATTGCCCAGCAGCGTGACCATCTCGTGCGGGGTCAGCGGATCGGTGGAGTCGAGCAGGGTGTCGCCGGTGACGGTCAGTTCCACGCCGCACTCGGCCGCCTGCTCCACCTTGCCCAGCAGCAGCGCCACCACCGCGGGTTCGGCCACCGCCCCGGTGAGCCGGTCGATGAGGGCCTGGGACAGCTCGAGTTCCGCGGTCGCGAAGCTCACCGCCTCCCGGGGACGGCCCAGCTCCACCATGGTGACCACGGTGTGCAGCCGGTTGGCGGCCTCGTGCGCCTGGGCGCGCAGCGATTCGGCGAACCCGCGCACCGAATCCAATTCGCCCAGCACGTCCCGCAATTCGGTGTGATCGCGCAGGGTGACCACGGTGCCGATGCGGCGTCCGGCGTGTTCGACCACATCCTGATTCACCACCAGCACCCGCTCCGGCGTCACGTGCATCTCGTCGCGCACCACGCCGGCCCCCAAGCGCTGCAGCGACACCGGCAGATCCGATCGGGTCACCGGGCCGTCCGGCAGCCCGAGCAGCAGCCGCGCCTGATCGTTGACCACCTCGGCGGCGGCGTCGCCCTTGCCGAACACCAGCAGCCCCTCGTGGATGGAGTGCAGCACCGCGTCGTGATGCTCGTACATCATGCGCAATTCGGCCGTTCCCAGCCCGTGCGTCTGCCGTAACAGTCTGCGCCGCAACAACAGTGAGCTCGCCATGGCCAGCGCCAGCCCGCCCGCCGCGACGGCCAGGATGAGCGGCAGCTGGGCGCGCACCTGCTCGCCGATGTGAGTGCGGGTGACGCCCGCCGACACCAGCGCGACGATGCGGCCGTCGCCGTCACGCACGGGGGTGACCGCGCGGATCGAGGGCCCGAGGGTGCCGGTGAAGGTCTCGGTGAAGGTCTCCCCCGCCAGCGCGCGATCGATATTGCCGCTGAAGGGTTTACCGATCCGGTCGGTCTCGGTGTGGGTGTAGCGGGTCCGGTCCGGGGCCATCACCACGATGAAGTCCATGCCGGTGGCCTTGCGGATGGCTTCGGTCACCGGTTGCAGCGCGGCGGTCGGGTCGGGGCCGCGCACGCCGGCCAGGGTGGAGGGCGACTGCGCCACGGCCACCGCGGTGTCGACGACCTCCGCGCGGGTGGCGTCGTCCTGCACCCGGCGGGTCTGCAGGAAAGTCAGCATCGTCGCGGCGGCGATCACCGCGGCGAGCACCAGCACCTGGACGACGAACACCTGCCCGGCCAGAGTGCGGCGGGGTCTTCGACCTTTCACGATTCCTCCGGATGCTTCATGAACATAATTTACGCAACAGTGACCGGCGTCACTCGGTGGAACATGATTTCCGGCGTGACGAGCGACACCACCACACCACCGCGCCGAGACCGTACCCATTGGCTGTATCTGGCGGTCATCGTGGCCGTCCTGGGCGGCGTCCTGGTCGGCTGGCTGGCTCCGGGCTTCGGCAAGAGCGTCGGCGAACTGGGCACGATCTTCGTGAACCTGATCAAGATGATGATCACGCCGGTCATCTTCTGCACGATCGTGCTCGGCATCGGCTCGGTGCGCGCGGCCGCCCGGGTCGGCCGGGTGGGCGGGCTGGCGATCGGCTACTTCCTGGTCATGTCCACGGTGGCGCTGGGCATCGGCCTGGCGGTCGGCAATCTGCTGCACCCGGGTTCGGGCCTGAACGTGGCCGCGCACGCGAAGGAGGTCACCAAGTACGCCACCGACGCCAAGGCGGCGGGCGGCACCTGGCAGTTCTTCCAGGACATCGTGCCGACCACGCTGCTGTCGTCGCTCACCTCGGGCAAGGTACTGCAGGCGTTGTTCGTGGCGCTGCTGGTCGGCTTCGGCATCCAGGCCATGGGCGCGGCGGGTGAACCGATCCTGCGCGGGGTGGCCTCGGTGCAGAAGCTGGTCTTCCGGGTGCTGACCATGATCCTGTGGCTGGCCCCGATCGGCGCGTTCGGCGCGATGGCCAATGTGGTGGCGCGCACCGGATTGGACGCGGTCAAGCAGCTGGCGCTGTTGATGGTGGCCTTCTATCTCACCTGCATCGTGTTCATCTTCGGCGTGCTCGGCCTGCTACTGCGGGTGGTCACCGGAACCTCGATCTTCAAGCTGGTCCGCTACCTGGCGCGGGAGTACCTGCTGATCTTCGCGACCTCGTCCTCGGAGTCGGCGCTGCCGCGGCTGATCGCCAAGATGGAGCATGCCGGCGTGGACCGCACCACCGTGGGTGTGGTGGTCCCGACCGGGTATTCGTTCAATCTCGACGGCACCGCCATCTACCTGACCATGGCCACCCTGTTCGTGGCCGACGCCATGGGCAAGCCGCTGGCCTGGCACGAGCAGATCGGTTTGCTGCTGTTCATGATCGTGGCGTCCAAGGGTGCGGCGGGCGTGACCGGCGCGGGCCTGGCCACGCTGGCCGGCGGGTTGCAGAGTCATCGCCCGGAGCTGCTGGACGGCGTCGGCCTGATCGTCGGCATCGACCGGTTCATGTCGGAAGCACGGGCGCTGACCAACTTCTCGGGCAACGCCGTCGCCACACTGCTCGTCGGTACCTGGACCAACACCCTCGACCCGGCCCGTGTGCGCGCGGTGCTGGATCGCGAGATCCCCTTCGACGAGCGGGCCATGGTCGACGACCACCCGGCCGCCCCGCACGACAAGGACCTGGTTCCGGCCTGACCCCAACCCCTGGGCCGAAACCGGACCGCCGGCGCGTTCCCCCTGCTGCGCGTCGCCGGAACCCGCGCACCCTGTCCGCGCGACGAGCCGCCTCCGGCTCGCGCGGACAGGGTGCGCGCTCGTTTCTCAGGCGCCGACCGCGCCCAGCGCCAGGGTCGCGGCGATGGCATTGGCCAGCTCCGCACCCTTCTTCACGAAGTGCCGCGCGAAATACTCCAGATGCTCGGCGTGCTCATGGAAGTGGTGCGGGGTGAGTACGGCCGAGAACACCGGCACATCGGTGTCGAGCTGCACCCGCATGAGCGCGTCGACCACGGTCGGCGCGACGAAGTCGTGGCGGTAGATGCCGCCGTCCACCACCAGCGCGACCCCCGCGACCGCGGCATACGCGCCGCTGGTGGCCAAACGCTTGGCCTGCAACGGGATTTCGAAGGCGCCGGGCACCTCGATCACATCGATCTCGGTATACCCGCGCCCGAGCAGCTCGGCCCGGCAGGATTCGACAGCCTTGTCGACGATGTCGCTGTGCCAGCGGGCGGCGACGAGGGCGATGCGATTCGGCATGGGTGACATGGGGATTCCTCCTGTTCGCTGTCACCCAGGGCATAGACGCGAACAGGGCCCGACCGCGCGGGCGGACGTGCCGGTGCCGCGTTCTCTTCCATCCGGACTCTGACCGTCGGCTCCGGGATCACACCGGAATCTGCTGGACCCACACCCGAGGGTGTGGCGCTCGCGGGCTCGTGCGTCCGGATCGGCCCGGGTCGCCATTGCCGCCGGTGGGGAATTCCACCCCGCCCTGAGAACGTGTACGACCGGACAGTAACACGGGGGTTCCGCCGTCCGGAACCCCCGTGTCCCGGTCAGCGCAACAGTACGTCCGCGTCGGCGGGGAGGGCGTCGACGGGCCACCAGCGCAGATCGGTGGATTCCGAACTGCGTACCGGGACAGCGACTTCCGGGGCCTTGATCTTGAACAGCAGGTCCAGGTGCCGGGTGGGGACGCCGAGGGAGCAGGTGATGGGGTGGGCCTGCGCGCCGTAGAGGCCGGGCTCGAGGGTCAGGCCCTCGATGCCGGATTCCTCGGTCGCCTCGCGGAAGGCGGCCGCGGCGACCGAATCGTCGGATTCCTCGCAGTGGCCGCCGAGCTGGATCCACCGGCCCACCCGCGGGTGCAGGGTGAGCAGCACCTCGCGCTCGTCGTGGGAGAGCACGATGGCCGAGGCGGTGATGTGCCCGGCCGCGTGCTCACGCAGGCAGCCGCGCGGCGCGGAACCGAGGAAGGCCAGCATGGCCTCGCGCAGCGACTGCTCGGGACCCGTTGCCGGGGACCAGGTCTCGAGCAGTTCGGTGGCGGACTTGTGCAGCGACTCCGCGCTCACAGCTCGACCAGGCCGATGCCGGGCTCGCCGACCTCACGCGGGGCGAGCTCGTCGAGGGGGTAGCCGACGGCGATCGCGCCCAGCGGACTCCAATCCTCGGCCAGACCCAGCACCTCCCGGGTGACGTCGGGCGCGAAGATGGTGGACCCGATCCAGCAGCTGCCCACCCCGCGCACGGCCAGCGACACCAGCAGACCCTGCACGGCCGCGCCGACCGCGACGGTGAACATGGTCTTCTCCGCGGCCCGGCGGGTCTCGTCCGGATAGTCGTGCGCGCCGTCGGGCACGCAGAACGGGATGATCACCTCGGGGGCGTCGAACAGGATGCGGCCCCGCGCGACTCGCTTCTCCACGCTCTCCGGGGTGCGGCCGTCACCGGTCAGGTCGGCCCGCCACTTCTCGGCCATGGCCTCGAGCAGCTGGTCGCGCAGACCGCGCTTGCGCACCCACACGAACCGCACCGGACGGGTGTGGTGCGGGGCGGGCGCGGTGAGACCGGCGGCGACGGCGGCCCGGATGATCTCGGGTTCGACCGGGGTGTCGGCGAACTGGCGCACCGAGCGGCGCAACAGCAGCGCCTGTTTGCGGCCCAGGTCCACCGATTCCTCGGTACCGAGCCAGAACAGGTCCTCCTCGCCGCGGCGCAGCAGGTCCCCGGCGGTGGAGCCGTCGTCGGCGTAGTCGAGGCCGCGCACCACCGCGACCGGGACGCCGCCCAGCTTGCCCTTCACCAGATCCGCGGCGGCGGCCAGTTCGTCGGCGACCGCGACCAGGGTGACGTGCAGTTCATTGCCCTGCCCGTCGACCGCGCCGTTGTAGTCGTGCAGCACCCGCAGCCCGGACGCGCCGATGGCGGCGTCGATCTGGCCGTTGCGCCAGGCCCGGCCCATGGTGTCGGTGATGACCACGGCCACCTGCACGCCGAGCCGTTCGGCCAGGCCCGCGCGCAGGGCCTTGGCGCTGGCGTCGGGATCCTCGGGCAGCAGCACGAGCTCGTCCTGCTCGACATTGGAGCCGTCGATGCCGGCGGCGGCCTGCACGATGCCGAGTTTGTTCTCGGTGATGAGGGTGCGGTTCTTGCGGGCGAGCACCCGCACCGACTCCTCGAGCACCAGCCGGCGGCGGGCGGCGTCGCGCTCCTCGGGGTCGGTGGGCACGGAGACCACGCGGCCCTCGGCCTTGGCGACGATCTTGCTGGTGACCACCAGCACGTCGCCGTCCCGCAGCCAAGGCGCCTGTGCCGCAATGGCTTCGGCGACGTCGTCGCCGGGCCGGAATTCCGGCAGGCCCGGAATCGGCAGGATGCGCAGTTCGCCGCCGGACGCGTGGTCGCCCGGGGCCTGGATGGAATCCGTTGTCACGGTTTGACTCCCGCGATGTCGAGGGCTTCGCGAACCATCTCGGCGGTGGTCGCCGGGTCGGTCATGAGCAGGGGGACGCTGCGGACTTCGACGCCCGGGATGTCGGCGGTATCGCCGGTGTGGACGAGCCAGCCGTCGAGGATGCCGGTGCCCGAGCGCGCGCCGTAGTAGGCGCCGACCGCCTCCGCGGAGGTCTCCACGCCGATCACCGACAGGCATTCATCGGCCATGCCGCGCAGGGCTTTTCCGCCGATGACCGGGGACAGGCCGATCACCTTCGCGCCCGACGTGCGAATTGCGCCCCGAATGCCGGGGACCGAGAGGATGGCTCCGACGCTCACGACGGGGTTCGACGGAGCGAGCAGGATCACATCGGCCGACTCTATGATTTCCGTCACACCCGGCGCCGGTTTCGCAGCTTCCGCCCCAATAGTCACAAATCCATGGGTCTCAACGTTCGCCCGGTACCGGACCCACCACTCCTGGAAATGGATCGCGCGGCGTTCGCCAGCGTTCTCCGGGTCCGCGATGACGACATGGGTTTCGCAGCGGTCGTCGGTTGCCGGGAGCAGCTTCACCCCGGGCTGCCACCGATTGCAGAGCGCCTCGGTCACCGCGGAGAGCGGATACCCCTGACGCAGCATTTCCGAGCGGATGAGATGGGTGGCGATATCACGGTCGCCGAGGCCGAACCAATCGGGCTGGGCGTGGTATTTCGCCAGCTCCTCCTTGGCGCTCCAGGTCTCGTTCGCGTGTCCCCAGCCGCGTTCCGGATCGATGCCGCCACCCAGGGTGTACATGCAGGTGTCCAGGTCAGGACAGATGCGCAGCCCGTGCATCCAGACGTCGTCGCCGACATTGACGATGGCCGTGGTGTCGGCGCCGGGCAGCAGCTCGCGCACGCCCATCAGGAACCGGGCGCCGCCGACTCCGCCGACCAGGACCGCGATCCGCAGGCCGGCGCCGGGCGCGGTGTCCGCTTGTTCTCGAGTCACATCCGCACAGCCTATGCGGTGACGGGCCGAAAGCGGCTCGCAGCTCATTTGCTGTGAATTTGCTGCCTGATCTGCGGGAACGTCGCCAGAAGGGGTCACAGATGGTAACGGAATCGCTTCGGCAGCTTGACCATCGCCGCTCCCGGCGTGTCTAATCACAGGCATGTCATTCCGGGTCCGCGTGAGAGTGCAAGGCGCGGACGGGTTTTCGAACAGCTGTTCGCACCGGAGTGGCGCAAGCTCGGGGATGGCCGCGGGACTACGCCGCGGTGTTGGGCCGTCGGTGGGATCGGCTCCGACGGATTAATCATTCTGCGCTAACACACAGTGAGGAGGCGGAGCGATGGCCGATGAGCTGGCCCCGTCGGGCATTCCGGGCGGTGTATCGCAAACCGATTCCACGACTGGCGCAGCACCTGACTTCTGCGCCGACGATCGGAACGGATACGAGGGGGGTGAACCGATGACGACACGGCCGGGGGGCGGACAGTGGGCGCGAGCCGCCTACCAGCCCGAACCACCGCGGCTGAGCCTGATCGTCACCGGTGCCGAGGATATGTACGACACTTTCGCGCGCGGCGGTCGCATGATGACCGAAGCCGAACAATGGCAGGAACGGGCACTGTGCGCCCAGACCGACCCGGAGGCGTTCTTCCCCGAGAAGGGCGGCTCCACCCGCGAGGCCAAGCGCATCTGCCTGGGCTGCGAGGTCCGCGACGAGTGCCTGGAATACGCCCTCGCCAACGACGAGCGCTTCGGCATCTGGGGCGGCCTCTCCGAACGTGAGCGCCGCCGCCTCAAGCGCGGCATCATCTGAAGGAAAACCGCTGTAGCCGAGGGGAATTCCGGGCCGGGCGGGCCCGGGTCCCCTACTCCGGCTCGGGATCGATGATGTCCGGCTCCACCCCGAGATAGGTCGCGATCTGCTGCACGAGAACCTCGCGCAGCAGATCGACCAGGTCGTCCGGGTCACCGGCCCGCAACTCCAAAGGCTTGCGGAACAACACGACTCGCGCGCGGGTGGCCATGCCGTAGCGATCCACCCCCGCGGGGATCAGACGCGACAGCGGCACGGGTCCGTCGGCCACCACCTCATCGGGCCAGGTGACCGAATCCGGGTGCAGCGGACGGATTTTCGGCACGTCGTCCACCGCGATGTCGAGCTTGGTCAACTGCTCGTGCCAGCGGCTCTCCAAAGGCGCGAACGCCTCCAGCACCAGCCGGTCGAACTCCTGGCCGCGGGTGCGCCGGGCCGGAACCGTCGGAGGCAGCATCGGCCCGCGCACACCCCGCCCGCGGCGGATGACCGACCGCGCGGTGGGCGGCCGCCTCTTACGTGAACGGGTCATACCCTTGAATCTAACCCTTGCCCCGGACGGGTGCGCGCACCCGCCTCGCGGGCTCGCGGCGATGTCCGGGACACGCCCGGCGGGGCCCTTCCGGGCCACGATCGCACAGGTACCGCAGGCCCTTGTGGCACGAGTGAGACGCGGTTCATTGAGCGTGTCTGTGTCCACGGGGCCGTGAGGGGGGTTACCCTGCTTGGCGTGATCCCCATGCGTCGTTGCTGCCGTCCAGGCTGCAAGAACCCGGCCGTCGCGACGCTGACCTATGTGTACTCCGACTCGATGGCGGTCGTGGGTCCCCTGGTCACGGTCGCGGAACCACATTCCTGGGACTTGTGTGAAACACATGCCTCCCGGATCACCGCGCCGAAGGGATGGGAGTTGGTCCGGCACGAGGGCGGGTTTTCCAGCTCCACCCCCGACGACGACGATCTGACCGCCCTGGCCGAAGCCGTCCGCGAAGCCGGATTGCGCCGCCGCACAACGGATCCCGACCCGCGCGCCTACGCCGACTACGCCCCGGCCCCGCAGCGCACCACCCGCACGGGCCGCACCGGCCGCCGCGGGCATCTACGCGTCCTACCCGACCCGCCCAGCTGATCGAGCGCGCGCCGTCGAGCCATACCCGACGAGTCGCCCTCGGTTCACCGAATCACTTGACCCGACAAGTAGGGGCAGGCGAAGTCCGCCTCGGCAAGGGTCTGCTACTAGGGTGTTCCCCATGACAGTCGCCCGGTCCGCCGAGTCCGTTCAAGCAGTCATCAAGGCATACGACGTTCGCGGCGTGGTCGGCGAGCAGATCGACGCGGACTTCGTCCGCGATGTCGCGGGCTCCTTCGCCCGGCTGATGCGCACCGAGGGCGCGCAGCGCATCGTGATCGGTCACGACATGCGTGACTCCTCCCCCGAACTGGCCGCCGCCTTCGCCGAGGGCGTGCTCGCCCAGGGCCTGGACGTGGTGCACATCGGCCTCGCCTCCACCGACCAGCTGTACTTCGCCTCCGGCCACCTGGACTGCCCGGGCGCCATGTTCACCGCCAGCCACAACCCGGCCAAGTACAACGGCATCAAGCTGTGCCGCGCCAAGGCGCTGCCGGTCGGTCAGGACACCGGCCTGGCCACCATCACCGAGGAAGTCATCGCCGGCGTCCCGGCCTTCGACGGCCCGCGCGGCACGGAGTCCCGCGAGGACCTGCTCACCGCCTACGCCGACTTCCTGCACAAGCTGGTCGACCTGAGCGGTTCGCGCCCGCTGCGCATCGCGGTGGACGCCGGCAACGGCATGGGCGGCTACACCGTGCCCGCCGTGCTGGGCACGCTGCCGCAGTTCACCATCGAGCCGCTGTTCTTCGAACTGGACGGCTCCTTCCCCAATCACGAAGCCAATCCGCTGGATCCGAAGAACCTGGTCGACCTGCAGGACTACGTCCGCAAGACCGGCGCGGACCTGGGCCTGGCCTTCGACGGCGACGCCGACCGCTGCTTCGTGGTGGACGAGAAGGGCGACCCGGTCTCCCCGTCCGCGGTCACCGGCCTGGTCGCCGAGCGCGAGCTGACCAAGGAGCCGGGCGCCACCGTCATCCACAACCTGATCACCTCGAAGGCGGTGCCGGAGCTGGTGACCGAGCTGGGCGGCACCCCGGTGCGCACCCGCGTCGGCCACTCCTTCATCAAGCAGCAGATGGCGGCCACCGGGGCGATCTTCGGCGGCGAACACTCCGCGCATTACTACTTCCGCGACTTCTGGGGCGCCGACTCCGGCATGCTGGCCGCGCTGCACGTGCTGGCCGCGCTGGGCGAGAAGGACCGCACGATGTCGGAATTGGCTTCGGCCTACGCGACATACGCGGCCTCCGGCGAGATCAACTCGACGGTCGCCGACGCGCAGGAGCGGACCACCGCGGTGGTCGAGGCCTTCGGCGGCCGCGCCACCTCGGTCGATCGGCTGGACGGCGTCACCGTGCAGCTGGCCGACGGCGCCTGGTTCAACCTGCGCGCCTCCAATACCGAACCGCTGCTGCGGCTCAACGTCGAGGCGCGATCGCAGGACGATGTAGACGCACTCGTAACCGAGATCCTGAGCATCGTGCGCGCCTGACTGGAATAGTGGAATCACAGAGCTTGGATTCACCAGCGTCTGGTGACCCGATGAGGGGAGGTGGCAACGCCCGATGATCGCTGGGACACCGGTAATCGACCTCGATGACGTCGCCTCGCTGGAGGCGGCGGACGCCGGGGGTGTGCTGCGCTCCGCCGCATCGGGGGGAGCGCAGGTAAGGGCAACCGCCGCCGCGCTTTCCGAGGATGCGCTCGCCCGGCTGACCGATCTGCGCCCGCGCAGCCTGGTCCTGGTCTCGGGGAGCGGACGCGCCGCCCGCGCGGCCGCGCTGCTGATCGCGGCCCTGGGTGACCACACCAGCCTGCCGCTGGTGCCGGCGACCTCGATCCCGCCGTGGGTCGGGCCGCTGGACGTGGTGCTGGTGGCCGGTGACGACGCGGGCGATCCGCGCCTCGCCGAGGCGGTGGACCGAGCGCTCCGACGGGGCGCCGAAGTGGTCGTCGCCGCACCGGACGAGGGCCCCATCCGGGCCGCGGCCGCCGGACGCGCCACCATTCTCGCGCCGCGGGTGCGGGTGCTCGACCACAATCTGATGCTGCGCTACCTGGCCGCGGGCCTGGCCGTGCTGAGCACCGTCGACCCGCATCGGGTCGGACCGCTGGTGCCCGAATTGAACGCTCTCGCAGACCTGCTCGACGAGGAGGCGCTGCGCGACGGCCCGCAGCACGAGGCCTTCCACAATCCGGCCAAGACCCTGGCCACCCGCATGATGCAGCGCAAGCGCGTCGTGCTGGCCGGTGATTCCACCGCGGCCGCCGAGCTCGCCGGACACGGGTCGGAGGTGCTGCTGGCCGCGGCCGGGCAGATCACCGCGGCCGTCTCGCTCTCGGAAGCCATTGCCGCGCACGGCCGCCTGGTGCAGACCGCGGGCGTGGCCGCGCCCGGCTTCGACCCGCTGTTCCACGACGAGGAGCTCGACGGGCCCGCGCCGGTGGAGCAGGTCCGGATCTTCGTGGTGAGCGCCGGCCCGGACGAGGTCGCCGTGCGCCGCCGGCTGGCCGTGTTCGGCTCGGACGCCGGACTCGTCGACACCGACCTGATCACGGTGGACACGGAGGCGGCCGCCGCCCCGTCCGCCGACGCGCCCGGGCAGCCCGTGCCCGCCGCCGCGAGCGGCGAAGTCACTGAGCTTGCTACGAGCAGGCTTGCGGTACTCGCACTTCGGCTGGAGATGGCGGCCGCCTATCTCCGACTACTCGGTTCCCGCCCGGCCACCGGACCGGGTCGCTACGACGGGGGCAATTACTAGTGCACGAACTCGTTGGTGCGCTGCGTTCCTACGCTTGGGGTTCGCGCACCGCGCTCGCACAGCTGTGCGGACGACCGGTTCCCTCCGCGCATCCGGAAGCCGAACTCTGGTTCGGGGCGCACCCCGCCGATCCAGCCCGCGTACAGATCAACGGTCACAGCGAATCCCTGCTGGAGCTGGTCAGCGCCGACCCGCAACACGAACTCGGGCCGGTGGCAGGCGAATTCGGCGGACGGCTGCCGTTCCTGCTGAAGATCCTGGCCGCCGAGGAGCCGCTCTCGCTGCAGGCGCATCCCAGCGTTGAACAGGCCCGGGCCGGGTTCGCGCGGGAGAACCACGCCGGGGTGTCCATCGACTCGGCCATGCGCAACTACCGCGACGAGAACCACAAGCCGGAACTGGTGGTGGCGCTGGGCCGCTTCGAGGCACTGGCCGGGTTCCGCGATCCGCGCCAGACCGTGCGGCTGCTCGCCGCCCTCGACGTCCCGGAACTGAGTCAGTACGCCGATCTGCTTGCCGCCCAGCCCGACTCCGCGGGCCTGCGCACGCTGTTCACCACCTGGATCGCGCTGCCGCAGGCCAGCCTGAGCACGCTGCTGCCCAAGGTGCTCGACGGCTGTGTGCGCTACCTGTCCGAGGCGGGCAGCGGCGGCAAGGAATTCGTGTCCGAGGTGCGCACCGCGCTCGAGCTGGCCGAGGCCTACCCCGGTGATGCCGGAGTGCTGGCGGCGCTGCTGCTCAACCGCATCACGCTGGAGCCCGGCGAGGGCCTGTTCCTCGATGCCGGGAACCTGCACGCGTACCTGCGCGGGGTGGGCGTGGAGATCATGGCCAACTCCGACAATGTGCTGCGCGGCGGTCTCACCCCCAAGCACGTGGACGTCCCCGAGCTGCTGCGGGTGCTCGACTTCGAGCCGCTCGACCTGCCGGTGGTCCGCGCGGAGCAGGTGTCGGACAGCGTCTTCCGCTATCACACGCCCGCGTCGGAGTTCACGCTCAGCCGCTTCGAGCTGGAACCGGACGCCGAGCCGGTGACGGTGGTGCGTTCCGGTCCGGTGATCGCGCTGGCCACCCATGGCCGGGTGCGGTTGTTCCAGGGCAATCACGACCTGATCGTGGAGCGCGGTCGGGCGGCGTGGATCTCGGCCGCGGACGGCGGAATCCGGGCTCAGGCGGTGGACGGTCCCGCGCAGCTGTTCTGCGCCGCGGTCGGCGAGGAGTGACGAGCGGACGGTAGGCTCCTCCCGGTCACACACGTTTTCTCGGCAAAACGGACATCGGAAGGGGCGGTTCATTGTCTGCGGGCGGCGGTAAGAAGGCCATCCTGGCGGCGCTGAGCGCGAATGCCGGCATCGCGGCGGCCAAATTCGTCGGCGCGGCCATCACCGGCTCCGCGTCCATGCTCGCCGAGGCCGTGCACTCGGTGGCCGACACCTCCAACCAGGGCCTGCTGCTGCTCGGTCAGCGCCGCGCCGCGCAGGAGGCCGACGAGCTGCACCCGTTCGGCTACGGCCGCAACCGCTACTTCTATTCGTTCGTGGTCGCGCTGGTCATCTTCGCGCTCGGCTCGGTGTACGCCATCTACGAGGGCATCCACAAGATCGAGCATCCCGAGGAACTGTCCAACCCGATCGTCGCGATCGTCATCCTCGGCCTGGCCATCGGGCTCGAGGGCTTCAGCTTCATCACCGCCATGCGGGAATCCAAGCCGCTCAAGGGCAATGCCAGCTGGTGGCGGTTCATCCGCAACTCGCGCAACCCGGAACTGCCGGTGGTGCTGCTGGAGGACTCGGGCGCGCTCATCGGCCTGGTCCTCGCCTTCGCCGCGATCAGCCTGACCATGATCACCGGCGACCCGGTCTGGGACGGCGTCGGCACCCTGTCGATCGGCATCCTGCTGGGCGTCATCGCCGTCATCCTGATCGTCGAGATGCAGAGCCTGCTCATCGGCGAGGGCGCGACCCCGGAGGAGGACGCGGCCATTCGCGCCGCCCTGGTCGACGACCGCTGCATCGACAAAGTCATCCACCTGCGCACCCAGTACCTGGGCCCGGAGGAGATGCTGGTGGCCGCGAAGGTCGCCATCGTGCCCGGCCTGGAGATCGCCGAGATCGCCGCGGCCATCGACGAGGCCGAGACGCGGGTGCGCGCCGAGGTCCCGGCCGCCCGGGTCATCTATCTGGAACCCGATCTCTACCGCGCCCAGCCGGTCCAGCAGTAGTCAGCGATCGGCGAGGCGGACCACGAACCGCAGTCCCGACCAGGTGCCGTCGATGGCGGCGACCTTGTTGTCCACCAGGCCCTGCCCCAGACCGTAAGCGCGAGCGGCGTTCTCACCGAGATCGGTGGGGACGCCGCTCGACTTCTTGGGCCAGGCCAGCCACAGGCCGCCGTCGATCGCGAGCCGCTCCCGCCAGCCGGGGAACCGGCGGGTCAGGGCGGCGCGGTCGGGGCAGAAGCCGAGGATCCCGTCATAGGGCCCGACCCCGGCGCGGCGGTGCAACAGCACCCCGCCGGGCAACTCCCCCAGCTCGAATCCCGCGGGTGCCGAGGCCAGCAGCACCCGGCTCCCGGGTTTGATGCCGAGCTTGCGTGGGAGCGGCGTGCCCGAGTAACCGGCCATGGCCGCAGCGTAACAATCAGTTGCGCCAGCGGCCGGTGAGCAGTTCGAGCGGATCGGTCGGGATGCCGAACTCCTTGCGCAGGGCGTGGCGGGCGGCGCGGTAGCCGTTCATGCCGTGCACGCCCGGTCCCGGCGGGGTGGCCGAGGAGCACAGGTAGACGCCGGGCAGCGGGGTGGCGTACGGGTTCCAGCGCGGGGCGGGCCGGAAAACGGTCTGGCGCAGGGTCATCGCGCCCGCGGAGATGTCGCCGCCGATGTAGTTCGGATTGTGCGCGGGCATGGTCACCGCGGTGCGGACATGGGTCGCGAGGATCAGGTCGCGAAAGCCGGGCGCGAAGCGTTCGACCTGCGCGGTGATGGTCTCGGTGAGGTCCTCGGCCGAGCCGTTGGGCACGTGCGCGTAGGTGTAGAGGGTGTGCTTGCCCGCGGGCGCGCGGGTGTCGTCGACGACACCGGGCTGGATGGCCAGCACATAGGGCCGCTCGGCGTGCCGCCCTGCGGCGACGGCCTTTTCGGCGGCCACGGCCTCGGCGCGGGTGCCGACCAGGTGCAAGGTTCCAGCCCGATCACACCCCTGCGCCTGCCACGGCACCGGACCCGAGAGCGCGAAATCCACCTTGCAGGCCGCGCCGCCGTAGCGGAACCTGTTGAGCGCGAAGTTGTATCGCGCGGGCAGCGTCGCGATGCGCTGCAGCTCGGCGGGCGCGACATCCAGCAATACCGCTCGGACCTCGTCGAATTCGTCGAGGGAGTCGACGCGGTGGCCGGTGACGATCCGCCCGCCGTGCGTGCGCAGATCCTCGGCGAGGGCGTCGATGATGGCCTGGCTGCCGCCGCGCGGCACCGGCCAGCCGCGCACATGGGCGAGCGTGCCCAGCAGCATGGCCACACCGGCGCCCGGAAATCCGCGCGGCGGCCGGATGGCGTGCGCGGACACACCGGTGAGCAGCGCGGGCGCCACCTCCTCGCGAAAACGCATGTTCCACAACGGCGTCGCCTGTTCGACCATCCGGCGCAGGACGCGCAGTTCGATCCCGGGGTCCAGGCGCAGCATGCCGGTCGGGTCGATCGGCGGATGCCGCAGATCCGACATGAGCAGGGCGACCAGGTCCTCCCACTTGCGCACCAGCGGACCGAACAGCCGCCGCCACGCTCCCCCGTCGCGGCCCAGGCCGTCGGCGGTGTGGTCGAGGTCGAGCCAGGCCAGCCCGGCGCGGCCACCGTCCAGCGGATGCGCGTAGGACACCTGCGGGGTGAGCAGTTCGACCCCGTGCGCCTTCAGATCGAAGGCCCGAAAGAACGGGGACGCCACCGCCATCGGATGCGCGCCCGCGCACAGGTCGTGGTGGAAGCCCGGCAGCGTGACCTCGCCGGTGCGGCACCCGCCCCCGATGCCGTCGGAGGCCTCGTATACCTCGACGTCGAGCCCGGCGCGGGCCAGGATCACCGCCGCCGCGAGCCCGTTGGGACCGGATCCGACCACCACCGCGTCAGCCATGCGTTCAGCGTATGCCGGGGTGGGAGGTCCGTGGGTGATCAGTGGGGTCGGTCACCGCGAACCCATTGGGCGACCAGGATTTCCAGGCGCTGCTGCCGAAAGTCGGGCCGCAGGCGGCCACCCCGATCCAGCGTGGCCAGGCCGTGCATGGTGCTCCAGGCGACCTCGGTGAAGGTCTCGGGGTCGTGCGGCGGCGCGAAGGGCGCGAAGGTGAGCAGCAGTTCGACGAACGCGTCCTTGAGGGCCTGCGGCGCGTCGGGGCCGAATTTCAGGTCGGTGCGCAGCAGGAAGATGGCGTCGTAGAGGGCGGCGCTGTCGCGGGCGAAGTCGAGGTAGCCCTGGACCACCGCGCGCAGGGCCTGTTCGGGGGTTTCCGCGGACTCGCGGAGTTCGCGGACCACCCCGGCGAATTCGGCCATCCCCGCCTCGGCGACCGCGGAGACGATGGCGTCCTTGCCGGCGAAGTGGCTGTACAGCACGGGCTGGCTGTATTCGATGCGATCCGCGAGCTTGCGCACCGTGACCGCGTCCCAGCCCTCGGTCTCGGCGATCTCCCGCGCGGTGTCGATGATGCGCTGCCGCCGTTCGATGCGTTCGCGTTCCTTGCGGGTCTGAATGGCGCTCATGACCGAACTCTAGCACCGCTAGACAATCTACCGATGCAAATGCCGTGACCCGCGACACGGCACGATGAATTCCGGTGGGGCGCACCGTCCCCACTTCTGACACCCCAGCGCACAGGAGACTGACATGGCGACCACCAAGCCCCACGGCCCGGCTTCGTACTTCCCGTCCATCGAGGCCAAATACGGCCGCTCCGTGGACGACTGGTTCACCCTGCTCGCCGAGACCGGCATCACCGGGCAGAAGGACCTGGTGAACTGGCTGAAGACCGAGCACGAGATGGGCCACGGGCACGCCACCGCGCTGGCGCAGTTCCACCTCAACCCGGGCAAGTGGGAGCGCTGATCGCGCCCGCGGAAACCTCCGCCGCACACCCGAAATCGGCCGCCCCATCCATGGGAGCGGCCGATTTCGTTGTGACGGATCAGACGTCGGTGGAGAAGCGGATGCCGCCGTCCGGGATGTCGACCCCGGGCCAGATACGCGCGCCGCGCAGCAGTTCACAGCGCGCGCCGACATTCGCGCCGTCGCCGATGACGGCGTCGCGGACCAGGGCGCGCGGACCGATCCGGGCACCGAAGCCGATGATCGAACGTTCCACGGTGGCGCCGGCTTCCACCCGCGCCCCGTCGAACAGGATCGCGCCGTCCAGGCGAGCGCCCGCGCCGACCTCGGCGCCGCGGCCGACGACCGTGCCGCCGATCAGGAGCGCGCCGGGCGCGACGCCCGCACCGGGGTGAACCAGGGATTCGCCGCGCTGCCCCGGCAGCGCCGGGGACGGGGCGATGCCGCGGACCAGGTCGGCCGAGCCGCGCACGAAGTCCTCGGGAGTGCCCATGTCGCGCCAGTAGGAGACGTCGACGTGGCCCTGGATGTGCGCGCCCTCGGCGAGCAGGGACGGGAAGGTCTCGCGTTCGACCGACACCGGTCGGCCCGCGGGGATCTTCTCGATGTACTCGCGGCGGAAGACGTAGCAGCCCGCGTTGATCTGATCGGTCGGAGGATCCTGGGTCTTCTCCAGGAACGCGGTGACGCGGCCGTTCGCGTCGGTGGGGACGCAGCCGAAGGCGCGGGGGTCGCTGACCCGCACCAGGTGCAGGGTGACGTCCGCACCGGAGGTGTGGTGGGTCTCGAGCACCCCGCCCAGGTCGGTGCCGCCGAGCACGTCGCCGTTGAACACCAGCACGGTGTCGGCGCGCAGCTTGGGCAGCACGTTGCGGATGCCGCCGCCGGTGCCGAGCGCCTCGTCCTCGGTCACGTATTCGAGCTCGAGGCCGAGGTCGGAGCCGTCGCCGAAGTGCTCTTCGAACACCTCCGCCTTGTAGGAGGTGCCGAGCACCACATGGGTGATGCCGGCGTCGGCGATGCGCGCGAGCAGGTGCTGCAGGAACGGCAGTCCGGCCGTGGGCAGCATCGGCTTGGGGGCGGACAAGGTCAGCGGACGCAGACGGGTGCCCTGGCCTCCGACCAGGATCACCGCGTCCGTGGACCCGGCGGTGTTACCGCTGTTCGCCATCTTCTCCCCTGTGTCAGGTGGTCAGTGATACGCGACCGCAGATCCTAACCGCCCCAAATGTTAAACAGAGCCGTTTCGATCCCGTTCGCGCAGTGCGGATCGAACCGCAAGTTTGCAGCGCACCGCAAGTCCAGCTTTCAGTGCCACCCGAAGTGGGGCCTGCCACCAGTGCGGATGCCGGTCGGCCTGGAAACGGTACGCGCTGGCGTGATGCGCAGGCAGCATGGTCTCCGGATGACGACCCGCGGCATGCCCCTTGGCGTGCGTGACCTCGGCGGACGGCACGAAGACATTGTGCCAGCCCGCCCGGCCCATCCGGTCGCCGAAGTCGACATCCTCCATGTACATGAAGTAACGGGAGTCGAAACCGTCGATGGAATCGAAGGCCGCGCGGCGCACCAGCAGGCAGGAACCCGACAGCCAGCCCACCGAACGCTCCGAGATGGCCTCGTTGTCCTGGCGGTAGCGCAGCGTCCACGGGTTCTTGGGCCAGATGCTGCCCAGGATGGCGTGACCGGCGCCGTCGGCGATGCCGGGCACCGAGCGGGCGGACGGGTAGGTGCTGCCGTCCGGCTCGAGCACCTTCGGGCCCAGCGCACCGGCACGCGGCCAGCGACGGGCGGCGGCCAGCAGTTCGTCGATGGCGTCGGTACCCCAGCGCACGTCCGGGTTGGCGATGACGATGAACTCGATGTCCGGATCGATCTCGGCCACCGCGCGGTTGATCGCGCCGCCGTAGCCGATATTGCCGCCGGTGCGCAGCAGGCGCACGTGGGCGTTGGCCTCGGCCGCCAGTTCCGGGGAACCGTCGACCGAGCCGTTATCGGCCAGGATGACCTGCGGCTTCTCACCGGTCGCGATGGCCAGGGTGCTGATGAAGTGTTCCAGGTGCTCGCCGGGCGAGTAGGTCACCGTGACGACTGCCAGCTGCGGTTTTTTCGCCGCGGCGGGGGGCTGTCCGACAGAATCCGAGGGGCTCACGGGGGCCCAGGATAGTCGGAGACGGCGGCCAATGCGTCGTTCAGTGCCAGCTTCCAGTCCCGCAACGGCGACAGGCCGCCCGAGACCCACGAATTGCCCGAAAGGACCGAATACGCCGGGCGCGGAGCGGGTCTCGGGAAATCCTCGGTGCCACAGGGCCGTACGCGTTCGGGGTCCGCGCCGAGCCCGGCGAAGACCGCGCGCGCCAGATCGAACCAACTGGCTTGTCCGGCATTGGTGGCGTGCAGGATTCGGGGTCCCCCGGGATTGACGCCCGTCCCCAGCATCCCCGCGAGTTCCAGCAGACCCGCCGCGAGATCGAGGGCGTAGGTAGGTGAGCCGATCTGGTCGTTCACCACCGTGATGGTGTCGCGCTCGCCTTCCAGCCGCCGCATGGTCGCCACGAAATCACCGGTGTCGCCGGTGTAGACCCAGGCGGTCCGCACGATGCGCGCGTCCGGCGAATACTCCAGAACCGCTTGCTCGCCAGCGAGTTTCGTCCGCCCGTACACCGTGGCCGGTCCGGTCGGATCGTCCGGTTCGTACGGGTGGGAGGCGGTGCCCGGAAACACGTAATCGGTGGAGACGTGAATGAGCCGGGCGCCGCGTTCGGCGCACACCCGGGCCAGCACGCGCGGCCCGGTGGCGTTCACCGCGAAGGCGGCCTCGGGCTCGGACTCGGCCTGATCGACGGCGGTGTAGGCCGCGCAGTTGATCAGTACGTCACCGGGTTTCACCAGTTCACGCACGGCGTCGGCGGCGGTGATGTCGAGATCGGCGTGGGCCAGGCCGCGCGCCCCGGGGGCGAGGGCGGTCAGGGCCCGGCCGAGCTGGCCGCGTGCTCCGGTGACCAGCAGCCGGGCGGTCTCGTGGCGCGGCCGCCCGGTGGTCGGGCTCACGTCGTCGGCAGTCACGGCTGTCAGTGTGGCACGCCACGTCCGCCACCCCGCGAACCCCTCGCGACCTGTGGATTCATTCGGACAGACCGGGTAATCGGGCGACATCGCGCGACTCACGGAGTCCGGGCTACGGCAACTGAACGGTTACCGCCACTAGCCTGCAGGGTGGGGGGTCTCCCATTCGATTCGACCTCGCTTGCCGGGGTCCAGTGGGCCGAGTTTGGAAAGGACAGTCGGTTGCCGGAGAGTGCCTGGGCATCGGTGCCGAAAGGGTCCCGCCCATCAGCGATGCGCCCGCGGCAGCGGGGCGGGCCGGGCCGGGCGCTGGCCGCGCTGGCCGCGGTGCTGGCCCTGACGGTGACCGGACTCGGCTGGCACAGCGTGGACCAACTGGTGTCGGGCATCGAGCGGATCGGCAATCTGGGGCTGGGCGGCGGCAAGTCCGACGGCGCGACCGACATCCTGATGGTCGGCATCGACGCGCGCACCGACGCGCACGGAAATCCGCTCACCCAGGACGAATTGGCCATGCTGCATGCCGGCGACGATGGCGAGGGCGGACTCAATACCGACACCATCATCCTGATCCGGGTGCCCAACAACGGGCGATCCGCTGTAGCCGTCTCCATCCCGCGCGACTCGTACGTGGACATCCCGGGCTTGGGCAAGGGAAAGATCAACTCCGCGTATGGCATCACCAAGTCGACCCTGCAGCAGAAGCTGATCGATCAGGGCGTCTCCCCCGCCGAGGCGGACAAACGCTCCACCCAGGCCGGGCGGCAGGCGCTGGTCAAATCGGTGGCCGGGCTCACCGGCATCACCGTCGACCACTACGCCGAGGTCGGGCTGCTGGGCTTCGTGCTGCTCACCGATACGGTCGGCGGGGTCGACGTGTGTCTGAACAACGCGGTGGACGAACCGCTCTCGGGCGCGGACTTCCCCGCGGGCAAGCAGAAGCTCGACGGCGCACAGGCTTTGAGCTTCGTGCGCCAGCGCCACGACCTGCCGCGCGGCGATATCGACCGCATCGTGCGCCAGCAGGTGTACATGGCGCAGCTGGTGCACCAGGTGCTCAGCGCCAAGGTGCTCGCCAGCCCCGGCCGGTTGCAGGAGCTCAGCGACGCGGTCGGCCGCACCGTGGTGCTCGATGACGACTGGGACGTGCTCAGCTTCCTGCACCAGCTGCAGGACCTCGCGGGCGGCGAGGTGAAGTTCGAGACCATTCCGGTCAAGGACCTCAACGGCTGGACCGACAATGGCGAATCCGTGGTCCGGGTGGATCCGACCGCCGTGCACAAGTACGTGACCGCCGCGGTCGGCGACGACGAGGACACCAAGGGCGACGGCGGCATCGAGCCGTCCACGGTCGTCGCCGACGTCTACAACGCCTCCGGCACCGGCGGCCTGGCCGGGCAGGCCGCACAGGCGCTGGCGGCCAAGGGTTTCCGCACCGGCACGGTGGACAACTGGATCGGCGGGCCGGTGCAGAGCAGCCGGGTGCTGGCCGCCTCGGGCGGCGACCCCAAGGCGCGCGCGGTGGCGCAGGCGCTGGGCGGGCTGCCGGTGATGGCGGAGCCGGGACTGCCCGAGGGCTCGGTCCGCGTGGTGCTGGCGGGTGACTATTCTGGTCCGGGTTCGGCGAAGGGCAGCGCCACGTTCGATTTCTCCGGAACCGCGACCGCGACGCCCGTGCCCCCAGCCCCACCTATCGACGCCGGCACGAACGGACCGAAATGCGTGAACTGAACGAGACCCTCACCGAAGCGGTGCTCGACCCCATCCTCGCCCGCGACCCCGCCGGGCCGCGCATCACCTATTACGACGACGCCACCGGCGCGCGCATCGAACTGTCCGCGCTCACGCTGGCCAACTGGGCGGCCAAGACCGCCAATATGATTCGCGACGAATTCGGGCTCACCTCCGGCGCCCGGGTGGCGGTCCTGCTGCCGGCGCACTGGCAGACCGCCGCGGTGCTGCTGGGCTGCTGGTGGGCGGGCGTCGAGGTGGTGCTGCACGCCGATCCGGACGCCGAACTGGCGCTGGTGACCGCCGACCGCATCGACGAGGCCGACGGCATCGCCGAGGTGGCCGCGCTCTCGCTGGACCCGATGGGCATGCCGGTGCGCGACCTGCCGATCGGCATCACCGACTACGCCACCTCGGTCCGCGTCCACGGCGACCAGTTCCGCCCGCACGGCATCGGCTGTGCCCTGGACGGCACCTCGGTCTCCGCCGTC
Organism: Nocardia sp. NPDC059764; assembly: GCF_042732555.1. Classification (NCBI taxonomy): domain Bacteria; kingdom Bacillati; phylum Actinomycetota; class Actinomycetes; order Mycobacteriales; family Nocardiaceae; genus Nocardia; species Nocardia sp. NPDC059764. The sequence goes on along the minus strand of NZ_JBHWHH010000053.1, from coordinate 15,578 downwards.
CTCGACGAGGCCCGCAAATCGGCTGCCCGCCAGGGCTTCACCGCTGAGGACCGGATCCTGTCCACCACATCCTGGGACACCCCCGCCGAACTGATCGACGGCTTCGTCGCGGTCCTGGCCGCCGGCGCCTCACTGGTCCAGGTCACCAACCCCGACCCCGCCGCCCAGGAGCGCCGCGTCGCCTCCGAGCGCGTCACCGCCCAACGCCGCTGACGATCCGCCACCCGGCGATGTGTGGTTCCAGGGGCTCGCCCGGCCGCGGGGAGGTGGAGGCCCGAGCTACGAGAGTTGTTGCTCCTACCCCGGTAGGAGCACACATTCCCGCCTCGGGATGTTTATCCACAGCAAGCGTGTACGTACCGTGGAATCATCCGATGACGAGGGAGTCCCGCGATGATGAGTCCCCGATACTGGGCCCGATGGATGGTCGAGCACGGCGCCCCGCGCTGGGGCCTGCGTTGGCAGGCCCGCCACGACGTTCCGTTCGCCAAACTGATCACCACGTCGGACGCGCTCCACGATCCGTATCCCCTGATCGAGGACATCCGTGCCCGCGGCCGCCTGGTGCACAACCCGTACACCTGGGCGACGGCCGACTACGAACTGATCCGCACCATCCTGCGCGACAACCGCTTCGGCGCGTTCGGCCCGGACGGCGTGGACATGCCCGCCTGGCTGCGCGATCGCCTGAAGCGGGCGCAGACGCCGCCGAATCCGGTGGAGCCGCCGTCCATGCTGATGATCGATCCGCCCGATCACACCCGCATCCGCAAGTCGGTGTCGGCGGCGTTCACGCCGCGCGCCATCGGCCGGCTGCGTGATCGGGTGGAGTCGGTGACCGCCGAACTGCTCGACGAGCTGCCGCCGGAGGGCTCGGCCGATCTGATCGCGGCCTTCGCCCAGCAGGTGCCGATCGCCATCATCACCGAGATGCTGGGTTTCCCGCAGGCGTCTCGCGACGAGTTCCTGAGCTGGGGTGACGCCGCCAGCCCGCTGCTGGACATCGGCATCTCGTGGCGGGCCTGGCGCGACGCGTACGCGGCCATGGGGGTGATGGACGAGTACCTGAACGGGCATCTGGCCAAGCTGCGGGCCACCCCGGGCGAGGACATCCTGTCCAGTCTGGTGACGGCCGGGGAGCTGAACGAGCGCGAGCTGAAGGCGACCGCGAGCCTGCTCATGGGCGCGGGGTTCGAGACCACCGTGAACCTGATCGGCAACGGGGTGGTCCAACTGCTGTCGCATCCGGAGCAGCTGGCCATGCTGCGCGCGGATCCGGACCTGTGGCCGCAGGCGATCGACGAGATCCTGCGCTTCGACCCGCCGGTCACCATGACCGCGCGCATCGCCCTGGCCGACGCCGAGGTCGGCGATCAGCGGCTGGCGGCGGGCAGCGTCCTGGTGATGTCGCTGGCGGGCGCGAACCGGGATCCGAAGAAGTTCACCGACCCCAATCGGTTCGACATCACCCGCGAGAACGCCCGCGAGCATCTGACCTTCTCCAGCGGCATCCACACCTGTCTGGGCGCGAGCCTGGCCCGGATGGAGGGCGTGCACGCGCTGCGCGCGCTGTTCGACGCGTTCCCGGATCTGGCGCTGGCGGGCGCGCCCGAACGCCGCCCGCTCTACACGCTGCACGGGTACGCGCACATGCCCGCGCACCTGGGCCGCCGGGCCACCGCCACCGTGTAGCCCGCCGCGGTGGGTCGGGATCGGTTGCGGCTCAGTAGAAGCCGACGACGTCGTCGCCCCACACGGAGTTGCGGTCGCGGTCGGGATCGTCGATGACCCGGTCCATGCTGTCGATGACGAGCGTGGTCCGGGTGGCGGCGTGGTAGGGCGGCCAGTGCTTGGATCCGTCGATGGCGGCGGGCACGCCGTACTCGGCGAAGGCCAGCCAGCGGCGCATCACCCGGCCCGAAACCTCCTGCGCCGCTTTGCGTCCGCCGAGCCAGAAGGTCGGGTCGTAGTCGAAGGAGCCGAAATTGCCGAAGACATAGGGCAATTCGGTGGCGTGGCCCGCGCCGACCCGCGCCGCCTTGAGCATCGGGGTGGCGTGGTCGAACCGGTACATCCAGGTCGGCGAGTGCGCGGAGTGCGCGTCGGCCACCCACTGCGAGGGCATTCGGAACGCGGCGTCGGTCGACATGATCATCGCGCCGCGCGGCGTGCCCGCGGCGTAGGCGGCCGCGAACTCGGCGACGCGTTCGGGTGACAGGCCCGGATGCTCGGCGGCGACCGAGCGCAGCATGGAGTTCACGGCGTCCGGGGTGACCGGCATGATCGGTGAGCGCAGCAGCCGGAACAGCGAGGATTCGTCCTTGTTGGTGCCGATGAGCAGCGGCACCCGATGCGACCGGCCCTGCTGGAAGCGCTCGCTCGGGTAGCCGGGCAGCACATCGCCGTCCACCACGGGCGCGGCGGCCAGACGACCCGGTTCCCGCGCGGGCACCTCGTCGAAGAGGGTTCCGGCCGCGGTCACCATGCGTTCGAGGGGCATGGTGAGCAGTTCGGGCGCGCGGTCGGGTGTCAGCTCCAGCAGTTCCAGATAGCGCTTGGCCACCACAGCGGCTCGCTCCGGACCGAAAACCGCTGTGGCGGGCGGGGATTGGGCGATGGCCCGATGGAACAGGCCCGCCGACAGCGGCGAGGTGAGCAGCGCGGTGACGCAGCCCGCGCCCGAGGATTCGCCGAAGACGGTGACATTGCCCGGGTCCCCGCCGAAGGCCGCGATATTGTCGCGCACCCAGGCCAGCGCGGCGATCTGATCATGCAGGCCCAGATTCGGGACGAACTCCTCGCCCAGCGACGACAGGTCCAGGAAGCCCAGCGCGCCGACCCGGTAGTTGACGCCGACCACGATCACCTGACCGGCCTCGGCGAGGCGGCGGCCGTCGTAGATGGCCTGGGCGGCGGTCCCCAGGCAGTACGCGCCGCCGTGCAGCCACACCATGACCGGGCGGGGTTCGTCGACGGCGGCGGCCGGAGCCCAGACATTGAGCCACAGGCAGTTCTCGCCCATGCGCAGATTGGCGTCGACGGGCACGAAGCCCGGGGTCTGCGGGGCGACGTCGCCGTAGCGCACGCATTCGCGGACACCGATCCAGGGCCGCGGGGGCTGCGGCAGGCGGAAGCGGTGCGGACCGGCGGTGCTGTCGGCGTAGGGAATGCCCTTCCAGACCGCGGCCGACCCGATGACGGCGCCGGACACGTCGCCGTGCACCGTCCGTGCCACCGGCACGTCATCGCCTTCGGTCCGCTCGTCGAAGATCCGAGTGTTCATACGACACCTCCTCGTACTCCGTAAATCGAGGGTACTTGTGGCCCGGGGGTCGCCGGGCGATCATCGTCAGCGCGCCGCACGAGGTCGGCGGTGTGGTCTACGCTGGCCGGGTGCCGAGCTATGCGTATCGATGCCGCAGCTGCGGCGACACCTTCGAGCTGACCCGTCCGATGGCCGAGGCGTCCGCCCCCGCGACCTGCCCCGACGGCCACGACGACACCGTCAAGCTGCTGACCACCTTCGGAACCGTGAGCCGGGGCGGCGCCGCCCCGGTGTCCATGCCCGCCCCGCCGGCGGGCGGCGGCTGCTGCGGCGGCGGAGGCTGCTGCTAGCGCGCCGGTCCGGCGTTCTCGTCCGTCTTCTTGTCCGCGTGGCCCAGTGAGCGATCCGGGGCCACGCGGTCGCGGACGCGTTGTTTCAGCAGGGCGATATCGGGAAATCCGCCGTCGGCCTTGCGTTCCCAGATCTGCTCGCCGTCGACGGTGATGCGGAAGACGCCGCCCTCGCCGGGGACCAGGGCGACCTCCGACAGATCGGTGGCGAAGGTGGTCAGCAACTCCTGGGCCATCCAGCTCGCGCGGAGCAGCCAGCGGCACTGTGTGCAGTATTCGATCGCTACGCGAGGCATGTCCGCGACCCTATCCCGCCCCACCGACAGCCCCGCCCGCACCCGTCGGCGGCCCTCGGTACGCACTGCCCGCATCGTCCGAATCAGTGGCGGCGGAACGACTTCCGCATCCGGCCCGGCCGCGTCGTGACACCCGGATCTGTCGGTGCCCTCGGATAGAAAGATGTCAACCGAGGAAGGGGGATGGATGACCACCGCTTGGACCGCCGATCACATCGGCTCGCTCGCACCGGACGCCGCGTCGCTGACCGCCGCCCGCAAATTGCGCGGCAAGTGGAGCGGCACCGGGATTCACGACACGGCGCTGTGGGGGCTGTGCAAGGGCAGCGGCAGCCGCCCGTACCAAACCATCGTCGACCTGGCCGGACCCGCGTACAAGTGCACGTGCCCGAGCCGCAAGTTCCCGTGCAAGCACGCGCTGTCGCTGCTGCTGTCGTGGAGCGCCGGCGAGGTGCCCGCCGCGGACGCCGTGGGCGATTTCGCGGCCGACTGGCTGGGCGGCCGGGCCGCCCGCGCCGCCAAGAAGGCCGCGCCCGAGGCCAGGCCCGCGGCGAGCGCCGGGGCCACCGCCGATCAGCGCCGCGCCCGGGTCACCGCGGGCCTGGCCGACCTGGACACCTGGCTCACCGATCAGGTCCGCACCGGCCTCGCCCAGTCCGACCGTTCGATGCGGGCCTTCGAGACCGTGGCCGCGCGCATGGTCGACGCGCAGGCCCCCGGCGTGGCCGCCACGCTGCGTCAATTGCCGCTCGCCACAAGCCATTCCGACTGGCCCCGGCTACTCTTGCGCGAATACGCCCGGCTGCACCTGCTGGCGGCCGCGCACACCCGCCTCGACGAGCTCTCCCCCGGCCTGCGCGCCAGCGTGCGCACCCACATCGGCTACCAGACCCCGGCCGACTCGGTCCGCGCCGAACCCGCGGTCCGTGACCGCTGGCAGGTCCTGGGCGTCCGCACCACCACCGAGGACGGCCTCTACACCCGCCGGGTCTGGCTGCGCGGGCGGGCCTCGGGCCGCTGGGCCCTGATCCTGGACCACCACTACGGCAGTCCCGCCTTCCCCAACGACACCCCGGCTCCGGGCTTCCAGGTGGACGCGAACCTGCACTTCTACCCCGCCGCCGCGCCGCTGCGCGCCATCTGGGGCGACCGCCACGAAGACATTCCCGAACCCTTCACCACGATCCCGCTGCCGGTCGCCACCGGCGAGAAGAACCGCGGCGACCAGGTCGCGGCCGCTGGATCCAGCATCGATCCACTCGAATCCGATCCGGCGAACACCGACACGGGCAGCATCGCGGCGGCACTGGTCGAACAAGCGCGGGCATTGGGAGCCGATCCGTTCCTGCGGTCATGGCCGGTGCTGCTCGTCGATGTCGTTCCGGTTCGCGGCGAAAAGGGCTGGGAAATAGTGGAATCCGGTGGCGACGCGCTGCCGGTGTCGACGACCGAGGGTGAGCCGTGGCGGCTGCTCGGGCTGTCGGGTGGGCACGCGGTGACGCTGCTGGCCGAGTGGACCGCGGACGGACTGGTTCCCGTCGCGGCGCTCGCCGACGGGGTGATGGTGGATGTCGGTGTGGCACTGGGGACTCCGAACCCGGTCCGCGGCGGGATCGAGGACGCCGGTAGCGCCGAGCTGGTGTCGGCGGCCCTGGTCGGCACGGCACGGCGGCAGGCCGATCTGTCGGGATTGGCCGCGCCCGTCACCTCGGCGGCGACCGCGTTGAGCGGGGATCCGGCGGTCCTACTGCTGGAATCCATTGCGCTGCAGGATTGTTTCGCTCGCGGCGGCGTGACCGCCGGTTCCGGTGAGCACGGCGCCGCCGCGTCCGATGACGAACGGCCGTTGCTGCCAGCCGCCGCGGGAGCGCGCTTGATCGACATGCTGTCGGACAATTCGTCGTTCCTCGAGGAGTGGTTCGCCCTGGCCGGGCCGCGGGACTTCCGCGCGCCGGACGGCCTGGTGAGCGTCCTGCTCGATCGCGCCAAAGCGCTCGCGCCGCATCGGGAGCCGCTGCTACGGCTGGCCGGGGCGCGGGGACGGTGGCTGGCCGGACAGCATCCGGGCTGGAAATCGCTGGTGCGCGCGGCCGCCGAGGACGACAGCGTGTGGTCGCACGGCCGGGCGACGGAGCGGCGCAGCTGGCTGACCCAGCTGCGGCAGCGCGATCCGGCGGCCGCGAGCGCCGTGCTGGCCGGGTCGTGGAGCACCGAGTCCGGGCCGGGTAAGTCCGATCTGCTGGCTGTCCTCGCCGACGGGCTCTCGCTCGCCGACGAGCCGCTGCTCGAGACCGCGCTCGACGATCGGCGCGCGGAGGTGCGGCGGCTGGCCGCGGACCTGCTGGGACGACTGCCGGATTCGGCGTTCGCGCAACGGATGTCGCGGCGGGCCTCGGCCTGGCTGAGCTTCGGCGCGCGCCCGGTCACGCCGCGACTGGTCACCACCGGCCCCGGCGTGCTCGACGACGCGGCCCGCCGCGACGGCGTCGGGGATTCCTTCGGCTACACCGCCTATCGCGCCGACGGCGCACCCGATCTGGCCACCGAATGGCTGCACCGGGTGGTGGCGGCCACGCCGTTGCGGCATTGGGAACGGCTGCTCGGGTCGCCCGAGGAGGCGGTCCGGGTGTCCATGGCCGACGGCGTGCGCGGACCCATGGTCGCCGGCTGGACCGATGCCGCACTGGCACAGGGCGATCCGGCGTGGGCGCGAGCCCTGTTCGGTGCGATCTCCGGCCCGGCCGCCCGCGACGCCGATTCCGACAAGCTGCGCGCCCTGTTCGCGCTCCAGCCCGAGGCCGATCAGGTGCGGTACCTGCGCGGCCTGGATTCCAGCTGGCTCGCCGAGATCGAATCCCTGTTGCGCGCCATGCCCCGGCAGTGGCCCGGCCCGATGGCGGAGCACGTGCTGCGGCTGCTCACCGAGCGCGCTCAGCTGTGCGCCGACCGGCCGGGTGCGCCCAGCCTGGTGCCCGGCTCGTATCGGACGCTGTTCCGCGCGGCGTCCGCCCACTTCCCGGTGGAGCTGGCCGGGATGGTGTCCGGTCTGGCCCGCCGCTGCGCGGATCCGTACTGGGAGCAGGCCTTCGACCAGCTCGCCCATGACCTCATTGAACGCAAGACGATGCTCGAGGAGTTGCAGTGACCATTGCTCAGGAAGTCACCCTCGCTCAGGAACCGGACGCCCTGCTGCGCCCGCACGCCGAACAGGCCTTCGCCGACGAGCTGAAGGCCCTGGCCGCGGCCGACGACCGCCCGCGTCCGCCCTCCTGGAACCTGTCACCGTGGGCGGTGGTCACCTATCTGCTGGGTGGCACGCTGTCCGACGGCACCGTGATCACGCCCAAATACGTGGGCCCGCGCCGGATCATGGAGGTCGCGGTCGCCACCCTGGCCACCGACCGCGCGCTGCTGCTGATCGGTGTCCCCGGCACCGCGAAAACCTGGGTGTCGGAACACCTCTCGGCCGCCATCGCGGGACATTCGACGCTGCTGGTGCAGGGTACCTCCGGAACCGCGGAGGAGGCCATCCGCTACGGCTGGAACTACGCCCGGCTGCTGGCCGAGGGTCCGAGCGAGGCCGCGCTGGTGCCCTCGCCGATCATGACCGCCATGCGCGCCGGCTCCATCGCCCGGCTCGAGGAGCTCACCCGTATCCCGTCGGACGTCCAGGACGCGCTGATCACGGTGCTGTCGGAGAAGACGCTGCCGGTGCCGGAACTGGGCACGGAGGTGCAGGCGGCCAAGGGCTTCAATGTGATCGCCACCGCCAACGACCGCGACCGCGGCGTCAACGAACTGTCCTCGGCGCTGCGCCGCCGGTTCAACACCGTGGTGCTGCCGCTGCCGGCCGGGGAGGACGAGGAGGTCTCCATCGTCACCCGCCGCGTCGAACAGCTCGGCGTCGCACTGGAACTGCCCGCCGTGCCCGCGGCCGTCGAGGAGATCCGCCGCGTGGTGCGGGTGTTCCGCGAACTGCGCTCGGGCATGACCGAGGACGGCCGCACCAAGCTCAAGTCGCCGACCGGCACGCTGTCCACGGCCGAGGCGATCTCGGTGATCACCAATGGCATCGCGCTGGCGGCGCACTTCGGCGACGGCGTGCTGCGGCCCGCCGACATCGCGGGCGCGGTGCTGGGCGCGGTCATCAAGGATCCGGTGGCCGACCAGGTGGTGTGGACCGAGTACCTGGAAGCCGTTGTGCGCCAGCGCCCCGATTGGTCCGACTTCTACCGTGCCTGCCGCGAGGTGCACGATTGACATCCTCCCGCCCTTACTGGGCAGGGATTCCCGACTTCGCAGTCGAATTTTCCTGCTTCGTCGCCGACCGCCCGCCAGGAGTACTCCTTTGAGGTCTTACACCGGCTCCACAGGCCGTCACCGCCAGCCCGGCGGCCACAAGGTTCTTCGCGGCGTTGATATCCCGGTCGTGGGAGACACCGCAACTGCACGTCCACGAACGGACGCGCAGGGGCATCGACTCCGTCAACGCCCCACATTCGGAACACACCTTCGACGACGGGTACCAGCGGTCGACCACGATCAGGTCGCGCCCGTACCAGTCGGCCTTGTATTCCAGCATGTTCCGGAACTCTCGCCACGCCGCGTCGCTGATGGCGCGGGCGAGTTTTCGGTTCTTGACCATATTGCGCACGGTCAGGTCCTCAATCACGAGCGTTTGGTTTTCACGCACGAGACGAGTGGTGATTTTGTGCATGTGGTCTCGTCGGCGGTCACTGATCCTGGCGTGGATACGGGCGATCGCCACGCGAGCCCTTTCCCGGTTGGCCGATCCTCTCGTCTTACGGGCAAGGCGGCGTTGGGCTTTCGCCAGGCGCACGCGATCGCAACGCTCATGACGTGGATTGCTGAACTTTTCGCCTGTCGAGAGGGTGAGCAGGTGATCGAGCCCGGCGTCGATACCGACCGCCGCACCAGTCGGCGGCAGCGCCGCGACAGTGGACTGACACAGCAGCGACACGAACCAGCGTCCCGCAGAATCCCGCGAAACGGTGACCGTGGACGGTGGCGCATTTGTGAGACCGCTGGTGCGGACTCCAGTTTCCTCCCCGGCCTGAAGGCTGGGAACTACACGGGAGGAACCCAATGACCACTACCGTCGCAGCGACGGCCCAGACGCGTGTGTTCGGCATCCGCCACCATGGACCAGGTTCGGCGCGCTCGCTGGCGCTGGCGCTGGCGCGGTTCCGTCCCGACGCCATTCTCATCGAGGGCCCTTCGGACGCCGATCCGCTGGTCGGTTACGTCGCGGCCGAGGGCATGTCACCGCCGGTGGCCCTGCTCGCCTATCAGCCGGACAGTCCCGCCGAGGCCGCGTTCTGGCCGTTCGCGACCTTCTCCCCTGAGTGGGTGGCGCTGCGGTTCGCGGCGGAACACGGTGTGTCCGTGGGCTTCTGCGATCTGCCGGCCTCGATCTGCCTGGCCGTGGCGGACGAGCCGGGCGATCGGACCGACCCGCTCGGCATCCTGGCCTCGGCCGCCGGATACGACGACGCCGAACGCTGGTGGGACGCCATCGTCGAATCCGCCTCGGACGCCGATATCTTCCCCGCGGTCAACGAGGCCATGGCCGCCCTGCGCGAGCACGCGGAGGATCTTCCGGAGGTCTCGGAGGAATCCGATTCCGTTGTCCCGGCCGAGGGGTCCGGGACAACGGAGGAGGAGCCCTTCTCGGCCGCCACGGCGCGGATCACGGTGGACGCGCACACGCTGCGGCGTGAGGCGCACATGCGACAAATCATGCGAAAAGCCTTGAAGGACGGGGCGAAACGGCTGGCCGTGGTGTGCGGCGCGTGGCACGCGCCCGCGCTGGAGGGCAAGCTGGGCCCGGCCGCGGCCGATGCTCGGCTGCTCAAGGGCCTGCCCAAGGGCAAGGCCACGCTGACCTGGGTGCCGTGGACGCATTCGCGGCTGGCGAGCTCATCCGGCTACGGCGCGGGCATCACTTCCCCGGGCTGGTACCACCACCTGTTCACCGAGACCGATCAGCCGATCGCCCGCTGGCTCACCAAGGTCGCGGGCACCCTGCGCGCCCACGATCTGCCGGTGTCGAGCGCGCACATCATCGAATCCATCCGGCTGGCCGAGACTCTCGCGACCCTGCGAGAGCGGCCGCTGGCTGGACTGTCGGAGGTCACCGAGGCCACCCGGTCGGTGCTGTGCGACGGCGACGAGATCCTGTTGCGGCTGGTCAGCACCGAACTGGTGGTGGGCGAGGCGCTGGGGACGGTGCCCGAGGGCACGCCGACGGTGCCGCTGGAGGCGGACCTGCGGGCCCAGATCAAGACGCTGCGGCTCAAGCAGCAGGCGCTGGAACGGACCGTCGACCTGGATCTGCGCACCGACGGCGGGCTCGCGAGATCGCGTCTGCTGCACCGGCTCCGGCTGCTCGGCATCGGGTGGGGGCGGCTGACCGACAGCCAGGTCCGCAATGCGGGCACCTTCCGCGAGACCTGGACCCTGCGCTGGCGGCCGGAACTGGCGATCGCGATCGTGGAGGCGTCGCGCTGGGGCACCACCCTGCGGTCGGCCGCCGAGGCGAAGATCCTCGACGCCGCCCGGGACCCGGACGCCACGGTCGGGAAGGTGGCGTCCGCGCTGGAGGAGGCGCTGCTGGCCGATCTCGGCGGAGCCACCGACGGACTGATCGCGCGGCTGGAGACGGTCGCGGCTCTGGATCACGATGTCACCCACCTGATGTCGGCGCTGCCCGGCCTGCTGCGCATCGCCCGCTACGGCGACGTGCGCGGCACCGACGGCGCTGCGCTGACCCGGGTGGCGGACAGCCTGCTGGTCCGCAGTTGCGCCGGCCTGCCGGGCGCGGTGACCGGACTCGACGCCGACGCGGCCGCCGCGCTGCGCGGCCGGATCGACGCGGTGCACCTGGCGCTGTCGAACCGCGACGACGAATGGGCCTCGGGGACATGGCTGTCCACCCTCGAGACGCTGGCCGATCGCGACGACGTCAACGGCGGCATCGTCGGCCGCGCCGTGCGGCTGCTCTGCGACGCCGAGCGCATCGGCGGCGAGGAGTCCGGCCGCCGACTATCCGCGGCGCTGTCGGTCGGCCGCACCGCGCCGGACAAGGCGGCCTGGATCGACGGCTTCCTCGGCGGCCGCGGCCTGCTGCTGGTCCACGACCGAAACCTGTTGTCACTCATCGACGGCTGGCTGTGCGGGCTCGACGAGGACCAGTTCGTGGCCACCCTGCCCCTGCTGCGCCGGACCTTCGGCGCGTTCGAGGCCGGGGAGCGGCAGGCCATCGGCCAGGCCGTCCGTCACGGCGCGCCGACGGCTGCGGCCACCGGCAGCGCGCAGTACGACGCGATCCGCGGCGCGCTGGCCATGCGTTCGGCCGCCGAGATACTCGGGGTGGCCCGATGAGCCGACACGGCGGTAGCCGGAACGGGCCGCGGAGCCTTCGACCGCGGCTGCGGGGCGGGCGCGCGGGCGAGCCCGGCCGGCAACTCGACTCCCTGTGGGGCACAGGCAGTTACCACTCATACACATCCTGGGGGATGGCATGAACGAGATCGACGAAGGGCAGCTGCGGCGGTGGCGGCTGGTGCTCGGCAGCGCCGGGGAGGCCGGGCTCGGGTGCGGCGGCCTGCGCAGCGCCGACGATCAGGCGATGGACCGCGCGCTGGGGTCGCTCTACGACTCCGGGCAGGGCGGGGGCGGACGGCGCTCGGGCGGGCTCGGCGGGTCCGCGCCGCAGGTGTCGCGGTGGCTGGGCGATATTCGCCGCTACTTCCCCTCGACCGTGGTGGAGGTGATGCAGCGCGACGCGGTGGATCGGCTCAACCTCACCGAATTGCTGCTGGAGCCCGAGCTGCTGGAGGCGGTCGAACCGGATGTGCACCTGGTCGGCACGCTGCTGAGCCTGAACCGGGTGATGCCGGAGACCACCAAGGCCACCGCCCGCATGGTGGTGGAGAAGGTAGTCAAGGAGATCGAGCGGCGGATCGCGGCGCAGACCGTGGCCGCCGTGGGCGGGGCGCTGAATCGGGCGGCGCGGGTGTCGCGCCCCAAGCTGCGGGATATCGACTGGGACCGCACGATTCGCAAGAACCTGGCGAACTATCTGCCCGATCACCGGACCGTGGTGCCCGAGCGGCTGGTCGGGTACGGCCGCAAGGCGCAGGCGGTGAAGCGGGATGTGGTGCTGGCCATCGACCAGTCCGGGTCGATGGCGTCGAGTGTGGTGTACGCGTCGGTGTTCGGCGCGGTGCTGGCGTCCATGCGGTCGCTGCGCACCTCGCTGGTGGTGTTCGACACCGCCGTCGTGGATCTCACCGAGAAGCTGTCGGATCCGGTGGAGGTGCTGTTCGGCACGCAGCTGGGCGGCGGCACCGATATCAATCGGGCCATCGCGTACTCCCAGTCGCTCATCACCCGCCCGACCGATTCCCTGTTCGTCCTGATCTCCGATCTCTACGAGGGCGGCGTCCGCGCGGAGATGCTGCGGCGCATTCGCGCCATGAAGGAATCGGGGGTGCAGGTGGTGGTGCTGCTGGCGCTGTCGGACGAGGGCGCCCCCGCCTACGACCGCGACAATGCGGCGGCGCTGACGGCCCTGGGTGTGCCCGCTTTCGCGTGTACCCCGGACAAGTTCCCGGACCTGCTCGCGGTGGCGCTGGACCGAGGCGATGTTGGGACGTGGGCACACAACACGTTCCGCGGGCAGCCATAATGGGTGCGCTTGAGATTGGAAACGCCTGATGTTCGCGGCCCGTCTCGTTCTGGACTGAGCGGAGCGGAGCGGGCGAAGCGGAGGAGCGGAGGGAGGGAAGAACGAGACCTCCAGGGCCGCGAACCCGCCCGCAGCGAAGCGGAGGGCAGAGATTACGGAAGCGGGTGCTCGGTTTGCGCTCTGGTGATGTGTTCGCCGGCTACGTCATCGAACGCGAGCTCGGCCGTGGCGGCATGGGCTCGGTGTATCTGGCCAAGCACCCGCGGCTGCCCCGGATGACCGCCCTCAAGCTGCTCAATCAGGAGATGTTCTCCGACGACGAGATTCGCGCCCGCTTCATTCGCGAGGCGGATCTCGTCGCCCGGCTGGACCACCCGAATATCGTCACCGTCTACGACCGCGGCGACGAGGGCGAGCAGCTGTGGATCTCGATGCAGTTCATCGACGGCGTGAACGCCTCCTCCATCAGCCCCGGCACGCTGCCCCCGCTGCGGGCGGTCCAGATCATCACCGAGACCGCCAAAGCACTCGACTACGCGCACGGCCTCAATGTCCTGCACCGGGACGTGAAACCGGCCAATATCCTGCTGGCCCGCTCGTCCTCCAAGACCGGCTCCAGCGAGCGGGTCTACCTGACCGACTTCGGTATCGCCCGCCTGCGTGACGACACCGGGCATCTGACCCAGACCGGCACCGTCACAGCCACTCTCGCCTACGCCTCCCCCGAGCAGCTGACCGGCGCGTCCCTCGACGGCCGCTCCGACCAGTACTCGCTGGCCTGCACCCTGTTCCAGCTGCTCACCGGCGCGGTCCCTTTCGAGGGCACCAGCCCGGCCGCCGTCATCCGCGGCCATCTGCAGCAGCCGCCGCCCCCGGCGAGCCCGCTGCGCCAGGCCCTGCCCCGCGCCATCGACGCCGTCCTGGCCAAGGCGCTGGCCAAGCGCCCCGCCGACCGCTACCGCTCGTGCGTCGAATTCGCCACGGCCGCCGAACGAGCCCTCTCGGCTCCGGCCGCCCCGCCGCGTCCCCCGACGCCCGCGCACCCGCAGCCGATCGTGGCCCCGCGTCCGCCGACCCCGGCCCACCCGCAGCCGGTGATCCAGCGCCCGCCGACGCCCACCCCGTCGACCCCGCGCCCGCTGGTCGGCCCCGGTCCCACCTACACCAACCAGGGTCCCGCGTACCCGTCGCCGCCGGCCCCGGCTCCGTCGTACCCCCATCAGCAGGCCCCGTCCTACCCGCACCACCCCATCCCGAACCAGCAGAACTCGACGCCGGCGTACCCGAACCAGCCCGCGCCGCAACATTTCACGAGTCAGCAGGGTCCGTCGTACTCGCCGTCGCAGACCTACGCGCACCACACCCCGCAGCCGAATTACGCTCCTCAGCAGCGGAATTCGAACAGCACGGCCTGGCTGATCGCCGCCATCGTCACGGTGCTGGTGATCGTCATCATCGTGATCGCGGTGATCATCAAGAGCAGCAAGTCCAAGGCCGACGCCCCGCTGCAGCCCGACACCATCGTGTATTCGGCCTTCGCCGACCATCGCACGCCCGAGAGCATCCTCGGCGACAAGGCCTTCCGCATCACCCTGTGAAACCTGGGGGATCTCCCCCATCCGGATTCCAGGGATCCGCCGGATTCCTCGAGGACGCAGGCGGACATAGCGTCAAGTCATGGTCAAACGCTGTGCCGCCGTCCTCGGCGTTCTACTGATCGCCGGGGCGACCGCCGGTTGTACCGAGCCCGCGGAGTCCTCCCTCGCGCAGCGGTTGCACCAGGACGCCGACGCGATCCACGCCCTCGGCATCAGTGGTGTGCAGGCTCGCGTCATCGAGCCCGACGGCACGCAATCGGTCGCCACCAGCGGGACGGCCGACCTGGCGACCGGCGACCCGGTCCCGTCCGACGGGTACTTCCGGATGGCCAGCACCGCCAAGACATTCGTCGCCACCGTGGTCCTGCAACTGGCGGGCGAGGGCACGCTCACCCTCGACGACACCGTCGAGCGGTGGCTGCCGGATATGGTGCGGGGCAATGGGAACGACGGCGCCCGGATCACCCTCCGTCAGCTGTTGCAGCACACCAGCGGTATTCACGACGACCTGCCCGGGTACACCACACCCGAGGAGTACACCCAGCAGCGCTACGACATCTACACCCCCGCCCAGCTGATCGCCCGGGCCATGGCCCACACGCCCGACTTCGCGCCCGGCTCGGGCTGGCAGTACTCCAATACCGGCTACATCCTGCTCGCCGAGATCATCCAGCGCGCCACCGGCCGACCCGCTCACACCGAGATCGAGACCCGCATCGTCACCCCGCTCGGCCTGCGCGGAACCCGGTGGCTCGGCGACTCGCCCACGCTCCCGCAGCCGCACGCCCGCGCCTACCAGTTCTTCGGCCCCGGTTCCGAAGTCGACGTCACCGACCAGGTCGCGCTGGAACCCGAGAACCTGTCCTGGGTCACCACCACCGCGGACGAGAACACCTTCTTCCGAGCCCTGCTCGGCGGCCGCCTGCTCCCGGCCGACCGGCTGGCGGAGATGAAGCGGACCGTGCCGGTGAGCGGGGACCTCGAAACCATGTGGCCGGGTGGCCGATACGGCCTCGGTCTCGCCGAACGCCCGCTGAGCTGCGGCGGCGCCTACTGGTCCCACGAGGGCGGCGACGGCGGCTACATCACCCTCAATGGCGTCACCGGCGACGGCGCCCGCAGCGTCGTGGTCTCCATGTCCGAGGCCCTCGGCGATTCCCCGGAGCACATCCTGGCCCAGGAATCCGCGGCCGCCACCCTGATCGACCACGCCCTGTGCCCGTAACCGAACGCTGCTATCGTCTGCCCGCACTGCGGGTTCGGTGCTGGTCAGGACGATGAAGCGAGGGTTGCGGGCGTGGATGGCGGGGCCGGGCGGGGCGGGCGTCCCGATCAGCTGACCGCAAAGCAAAGGGC
>NZ_JBHWHH010000052.1:0-41854 GCF_042732555.1 Nocardia sp. NPDC059764 | reverse complement strand
ATCCGGGGGATCGCCCGCAAGCCCTGATCAGCTCGACCGGCCTGGCGCGGCCTCGACCAGCCTGGTTCGGCTCAGCGCAGCGTGACCGTGGTCGGCAGGGTCGCGAAGCCGCGGTTGTTGGAGGCGTGGATGCGCTTGCTGCCCGCGGTGTGCACCTCGAAATCGGCGACGCGGGACGCGATTTCCTGCAGGGCCGTGCGCAGCTCCAGCAGCGCCAGGTTGGAGCCCAGGCAGTGGTGGCGGCCGCTGCCGAAGACCAGCGAGGCGGAGGTGTCGCGGTCCAGATCGAAGGTGTCCGGGTCGGCGAAGACCTCCGGGTCGCGGTTGGCGGCGCCGGTGAGCAGCAGCACGCGGGCGTCCGCGGGGATGGTGACGCCGTGCAGTTCGATCGCCTCGGTGGTGGTGCGCAGCTGGGTCTGGGTGGCCGGATCCCAGCGCATGGCCTCGGCGATCCAGTCGTCGATGCGGCCGTCGAGGGCGGCACGGCGGGCCTCCGGGTACAGCGCGGCGGCGTTCCAGGCATTGCCGAAGGTCAGCATGCTGGTCTCGATGCCGGCGCCGACCAGCAGGATCAGCACGCCCACGATCTCCTCGGGGGTGAGCCGGTCATCGCCCTCGGCGGCGTCGAGCAGGCCGGAGAGCAGGTCCTCCTGGCGGGACTTGCTGCGCTCGATGGTCAGCTCGGTGTAGTAGCCGACCAGTGCGCCGATCGCCTGCATAGCCTCCGGCCGCAGGTCGGTGGACTCCTCCTCGGTGTACATGATCTCCATGCCGAGCTTGCGCAGCATTTCCCGATCGCCCTCGGGCACGCCGACCAGCTCGGAGATCACCTCGGTCGGGAACGGCCCGGCGAACTCCGCCATCAGGTCGAAGCTGCCGCGCGCGAGCAGCGGTTCCAGCATCGAGACCGCGATCTCGCGCAGCCGCGGCTCCAGCGCCTGCACCCGGTGCGCGGTGAAGGCCCGCGTCACCAGGCCGCGCAGCCGGGTGTGCTTGGGCGGGTCCATGGCGACGAAGGAGAAGAAGCGCTCGGCCTGCGGGCCCCAGAAGGCGGGCTCCATGCGCAGGCCGTTCTTGCTGGAGAAACGGTCCGAATCGCGGAGGGCGGCAAGCACGTCCGCGTGGCGCGACAGGGCCCAGAAATCGTCGGTCTCGTTCCGGTAGACCGGGGCCTCGCTGCGCAACCTGGCATAGTAAGGGTACGGATCGGAATGGACTTCGAAATCGAACGGGCTGTATCGCAACTGCATGACGAACCTTCCGGCGATGTCGCGGCGCGGGCGCGGGACCGCCGCTACCGATCCGCAACTGGAGCTGACATAGTCAGACAGTAGCCGAAAAGGATTGGGAGCGTTGTGAACTCGGATTCAGCGGCGGAGCGCGTCGACACCACCAAGCCACACCCGGCCCGCCGGTACGACTATTGGCTGGGTGGTAAAGACAATTTCCCCGCGGATCGCGAGTCCGCCGACGCGGTCGCCGAGGCCTTTCCGACGGTCCAGCTGGCCGCGGTGGAGAACCGGAATTTCCTGCGACGCGCCGTCGCCTATCTGACCGGTGAGGCCGGAATTCGCCAGTTCCTCGATATCGGCGCCGGCCTGCCCACCGCGGGCAATGTGCACGAGATCGCCCAGGGCATCGCCCCCGAATCCCGCATCGTCTACGTCGACAACGACCCCATCGTCTTGGTGCACGCCCGGCACCTGCTCGACAGCTCCCCCGAGGGCAGGACGGCCTACCTGGACGCGGACCTGCGCGACCCGAAACACATCCTCGACGACCCGGACCTACGCTCGACCATCGACCTGAGCCGGCCGGTCGCGCTGATGGTGGTGGCGGTCGCGCACTTCATGACCGACGACCAGCGCCCCTACGAGCTCATGCGCACTCTCACCGACGCGCTGGCGCCGGGCAGTTACCTGGTCATGTCGCACGCCACCAACGACTACCTGGACGAGCACGATCTGGAGCGGTCGGCCGAGGCCAATACCCGCAGCGGCGTGCCGTTCCAACTACGCTCCAGTACCGAGTTCGCCCGATTCTTCGACGGCTTCACCCTGGTCCCGCCGGGCATCACCGCGGTCACGCTGTGGCGGCCGGAGGAGTATCGGCCGCATCCGCGACCGGAGGCGGTGTCCATGCTCGGCGCGGTGGCCCGGATTCCCTGACCGGTCCGCGCCGAGCCGCATGGTCACAGCCTGCCGACATCCTTGAGCACCCGCCGGGCCTGCGCGAAGAGCATGCCCACATTGACCGATTTGCGGCACACCATCACCACGACCACGTCCTCGCGGCTCTCGGTCCGCACGAACAGGTGGGTGAGGTTGTCGCTGTTGACCAGGATCTCCTGGAAGTAGTGACGCTCCAGGCGGATGCCGCGGCGCTCCTTCCAGATGTTCTCGATCATGACCACATTGCGGCCCTGGAACAGCTCCAGGGTGGCCGCGGCCAGCAGATCGAGCACTTCGGTGGGGTGGTTGTCGACGGTCTCCACGGCCAGCAACATGCCGGTCGACATATCGATGGCGCCCGCGGCGATGCAGTCGGGCACATCCGATCGCAGCACCTTGACCAGCGTCGCGACTCGATCCGTCATGCTGCCGGGTGCGCCGGCTCCGCTCGGATTGTTCATTGCGTCCTCTCTGATTTCCTTGGGGTGAGGCTTCGTTGACCGCCGCGCAGCATGGGCTGGGGCGGGCTGGGCGGGAGCGCGTCATTGATGCCGCTGGCCCCGCGGCGGCGTCGCGGCAGCAGGGTGCGGCCGGTCACGCCGTGAACGGGCGCCGGGTCGAGCGGGGTCGGATCGGCTTCCACCGGTGCGATGACGAGCAGATCGTCGTCGAGCATCCGGACCACCTCGACGGTGACCGCGTACAGGCTGCGGCACAACAACTTCGCGATATCGCGGCAGCTGCGGCGGCCGTTGGACCACAGCAGGATCTCGCGGCGATGGCCGCTGCCCGGACCGCTGAGCAACACCCGGCCGCGTTCGGTGAGCTGCACGTGATTGCGGTGCGGGGAGATGCGGCCGTGGGCGAGCGCGCCCAGCCGCCGTTCGGTCTCCAGTAGTAGCCACCCGGATTCGAAGCCGGGCGCCTGCGGCGCGGCGTCCTCGAATGTGCCGGGCGCGTCGGCGGATTCGGGGTGCGGGTCCGACTGCCAGAAGCAGTTGCCGATCCAGCCCGAGGTGATGGCGAAACAGCCGTCCACCGCGGCCATCATGGTCACCACCCGCAGATCGGCCTCCCCGGTGGAGGTACGCCCGGGGCGCGCGAGCAGTTCGCGCACCCCGGGCGCGCCGGGCGAGTCCACCATCACCACCAGCCCATGGACGATATGGAGATCGCCGCCCGGCTCCCCGGTCACCCGCAGGACCCCGGTCCGCGTGGTGGCCGCGGCCTGTGCCAGTTCCCGGACCAGTTCGCGGGCCGATTCGCGGTCCAACGCCGGTAGGCGCCCGGGTCCGGCGACAGGTCCCGTAGTCATGCGCGAACTCCTGGGAAATAGGCAGGACGGCATGGCACGAATGCGCGGCCGAGAGCGGCCGACAGCGAAACGCGCACGCCTGGTTGATATTTCGACGGCGAATCGCACCGACCCCGGTCACCGCGTGTGGGATATCGTGACAGCCCAGCAGTTTTGGAGCAATGGATTCCTGCGAATCGAGTACTAAAGTCCCTTCGCGGCTATCGAATTCGCTGGGCGGGATACCAGCATCACCAGCGCAAGCGATCCGCTACACGCGCGCCACGGAGGTCAATCCCTATTGACAGAGGCGGCGCGGAGTCACAATTGTTCCCGACGGAATGATATTGCGGCGCAATATGAACCGCCCGGTCGAATTGATTTGTCCGATTTCGAATCGATGCGATTATCGAGGCGTCACCGATCGCACGGGACGACGCATTCGGCCAAGGCCAGCAGATCCGCGGCGGGACGTCCCCCCAGCATGTCCGCGGCGGTGCGCATATGGCGCAGGGATTCCGCTTGCGCCCAGGACTTTCCACCCGCTCGCGCGATGAGATCCGCGGCGTGCGCGGCCGATTCCCGATCCAGGGCGGTGTCCGAGGCGTAGAGCTCGGCGAACTCGCGGCCCGCCGGCGTCGGCGACTCGAGGGCCGCCACCACGGGTAAGGAATGCTTGCGCCGCATCAGGTCATGGCCGACCGGTCGGCTCGGATTTCCGGGCTCACCCCAGATCCCACGCAGGTCGTCACATAGCTGACAGGCGATGCCCAGCTCCCGGCCGAACCGATCCATGGCCGCCACCACCTCCGAAGGCGCGCCGGCGCACAACGCGCCCATGGCGCACGCGCACCCCAGCAGGGCCGCCCGCTGGTGGCGCAGCGTCTCCAGGCACTCCTCGAGCGACCCGGCCGGAGCGGATTCCTGGGCCCGGTCCTGATGCCGGCCCAGACAGAGCTCGATCACCACGTCCGCCAGCCGCGCGATGCTGTCCAGCGTCGCGGTCGCCGGGGCGTCGGCCAGGGTCCAGATGGCCAGGCTGTGCAGGACGTCCCCGACCAGCACCGCGTCGTCCACACCCCACAACCGCCACACCGTGGGCCGCCCCCGGCGCACGGTGCCACCCGCCACGATGTCGTCGTGGATGACCGTGAAGTTGTGCACCATCTCGACCGCGGCCGCGGCGTGCACGGCGGCGGCGGGCTTCGCGTCCAGGGCCGCGGCGGCCGCCAGCACCAGCGCCGGGCGCAATCCCCGGCCCGACTCCCCCTCCGTCATCGCACCGTTCGCGTCGCACCAGCCCACGTGGTACTCGGCCATCAGGCGTAGTTCGCTGGGCAGGGTGTCGAAGGCCGCCCGCAGCAGCGGCCGGGTGAGGCGTTTGGCCCGGCGCAGCAGGTACGGGGCCCGCTCATCGGGCCCGATTCCGCTGTCCCGCGCGCCTTTCCGGTGGGAGAAGGCGGGACCGGCCGCTGTCGACGAACTCATGGCAACCTCCAGTGAACTGCTGCGGAATCGTGATCGCCGGACCCGGCACCGGACCCGACCGGGGCGGCGCCGACCCGATGGGCGCCGGGGCCCGCGAGACGTGGGTGCCGACCGGCTCAGCGACGAGCCGCCGGGACGGCGCGCACGCCGGCGAACGGCCCCGGGTGGCCGAGAGTCGGCCTGGGCCGCGACGCGCGCAGCGCTGCCTCGGAGTAGCGTCCGGTCCTGGTGTGCCAGTGCAGGTTTCCGGCCATGTGATCGCGCAGCCGATCGACGTGCGTCAGCAGCGCGGCCCGAACCTCCCCCGACAGTTGATGATCGGCCATGAAGCCCGGAAGCTGATCGCGGACAACGAGTTCGAACTGCCGTAGCCGCTCGTTGGCCAGATCCACCACGATCGCCGACGCGCGCTCCCGCGAACAGCCCAGGAACGACTGCGTCAGATACACCAGATTGTGCAGTTCGTGGTCATATTCGATTTCCCGCTGATACGAGTACAGATCATTGACCAGACCGGCGTAGTCCTGCGCCGAATGTTGCAGCTGCCGGACGATACTGGAGTCCGCGAGTTCCGCGACCGCCGGATCCGAGACAACTCCGGGCGAATGGAGAGCATCCAGCGCGCCGAACAAGGGACCGCCGGAGGTGATCCGCCGCAATTCGAGATAGTCGACCGGGTCCGGCAAACGGTTCCGGGTCTCGTTCTCCAGCACGGTAATCCAGCCTTCGACCAGGTCGATCAGCGCCGCGCGCAATCGATTCCGGCCGGTGTCGTCGCACACGGCCGCCGTCTCCCGCCACAGCGCGGCCAGACCGAACTCGAGTGGACTGGAGGGCGTCGGCGCGCTCTCGCCCAGTTGAAGAGGTAAGCGCCGCAATTGGTCCCGGCCCGAGACCGGATCGGCCCGGAACACCCGGGTCCCCAGATCATCGGCGTAGGTGCCCCAGGTGCACCAGCGCGAGCGCAACTTCAGGGTCTCCGCGTCTGCTTCGGGGTCGGCCATGGCCATGAGCGCCGGAAAGTCGGCGGCCGCCAGCGATTCCGCCGTCCAGCCGACCCGCGGATCCAGCAGACCCACCGACGCCGCCCACTCCGGGACATCGGCGCGGGCCAGCTCCACGTGTGGGTTCACCCCCACGACGTAGGGCATCTCCAACCCGTCGACCGGCAGCGGACCCGCGACCCGGGGCGGCGGCACATGCTGATTCAGCTGCACCCGCAGGCCCGGCCGCAGCCGTGCGGCGGCGGTGCCCAGGCCGGTCGGCCCGCGATCGACGCCGCTGTTCATGTAGCGACTGGACCGCAGATGCCATTCGTGCCCACCGGACTGCCAGTCCTGCAGTCCCAGCGTGTAGCGCGTCACCGCGAGCTGCTCCTCGGGAGTGGCCGCGCGTTCGGCGAACAGCTGCGGCACCTCGGCGAGCGCGGTGTGCTCGAACTGCTCGAGGCGGGAGGTGAGCACGTCATTGGTGAGCTCGGCGGCCGCCTGGGCGGGTAAGCCCAGGAACCGTTCCAGCACCAGCACCATGTTCGCGTTCTCACCCTCGACTCGCACCTCGCGTTCGTAGGAGAACAGGTCGTTGCGCAGATGCACTGCGTCGGAGAAGGTTTCGCACAGCACGCGCAGCGGGCGCTCCGCGGCGAAGCGGCCGGGCACCTCGGCGCCGCAGGCGTATTCCACCAGGGCGGCGGACCAGGGCGCGCCGCCCACCCGGCGGCGCATCTCGATGTACTCGACCGGATTGGCGACCCGGTCGCGGGCGATATTGTCCAATTCCCAGAGGGATTCGACCATGAGGTTGTGGGTGGAGCGCCGCATGCGCCGCCGCCAGTCCTCCGACATGGCGGGTACGGTGCGGGCCCAGCAGTCGGCCAGCCCGGCCTCGGAGGCGTTCTCCGGTTCCGGTGCGGGACAACCCGGTTCGGCCATGAACTCTTCCAGGCGGGCCAAGTAGCGGGTGGCCTCGGCGCGGTTGCCGGTGCGCTTGTAGGCGTCGAGGAACCAGTCGTCGAAGTAGAAGACCCAGATGTACCACTCGGTCAGCAGCGCCAAAGTCTCGGCGTCGCAATCGGGATGGGTGTAGGCGCACAGCAGCGCGTACCCCATGCGCTCCAATTTCTCGGCGTCCCAGATGGGTTTGCCGTCGACCCCGGGCTCACCGAGCATGCCCAGGCGCTCGGCCCACGCGGCGGCGTAGACGCGGGCGTAGTCGTGATGCGGATTGAGCCGGGCGGGGTGCGGGGAATAGAAGTCGGGCAGGGTGAAGGGCTTCAATGCGGGGCCCTCTCGCTGGGCTGATCAATGAGGATGTGCCGGTGAGCACTGCTTTGGGAAATATCGCTACTCGGGGAAAAGCCGAACGGGACCGCGTCGGAACTGCACTGCGAAGACGTGACTCTTACTGCGACAACGTGATCAGTGTCACAACCATGGTAAAGGCCCGTAGCCGTCTCGCCAACACCTCGCAATCTTCTCCGACCGACCGGTACCTCCCGGCCCGGTCCCCGGAACCGTTCCCGGGATAGCCTGGGCGCTGCCCCACCCACCCGACCCACCCCGCCCAGGAGGATCGTCCATGTCGAATCCCGCCGCCGACCGCGCCCCGATCCTGCAACGGCTGGGCGATCGTGGCCGGGTCCGGGTGATCGTCGCCGGCGGCGGCACCGGCGGCCACACCTATCCGGCGGTCGCCGCGGTCCGGGCGCTGCGCGATCTGGCCGCCGAGGCCGGCGCCACCGCGGAGGTGCTGTGGGTCGGCGTGCCCGACAGTCTCGAACAGCGGGTGGCGGCCGAGAACGACATCGACTTCACCGGCATCAAGGCCGGAAAGCTGCGGCGCGACCGCAATCCGCTGAAGATGCTCAACAAGGACAATGCCCGCGACGCGCTGCGGGTGCCGGTCAGCGTGCTCACCGCCCAGGGCGTGGTGGGCCGCTTCCGGCCGGACGCGGTGCTGTGCACCGGCGGCTACGTGTGCGCCCCCATCGGCATGGCCGCCGCGCTGCGCCGCCGCCCGCTGGTGATCCACGAGCAGACCACCGGCATCGGCAAGGCCAACCTGCTGCTGGCCCGGATGGCCGACCGCATCGCGCTGTCCTCCGACGCCTCCCTCGGCATGCTGCCCGCCAAGGTCCGGGGCCGGGCCCTGGTCACCGGCAACCCGATTCGGCCCGCGCTCACCACCGGCGATCCCGCCGCGGCGGTCAAGGCCCTCGACTGGGACGGCTACACCCCCGGCCTGCCGACCGTCTACATCACCGGCGGCGCGCAGGGCGCGGTGCAGATCAACGATCTGATCCGAGAGCTGCTGCCCGCACTGCTGCACTCCGCCAACGTGATTCACCAGTGCGGGCGGCTGTCCTACGAGCAGGTGCGCGACTTCGCCGCCACCCTGCCCGAGGACGTGCGCGGCCGTTACCTGGTGCGCGAGTTCATCGGCCCGGAGCTCCCCGACGTGCTGGCGCTCACCGATGTGGTGATATCCCGTTCCGGCGCGGGCACTCTCGCGGAGCTCACCACCCTGGGCAAACCGTCGGTGCTGATCCCGTACCCGCATTCGGTGGGCGGCGAGCAGATCCGCAACGCGCGGATCCTGGCCGACCACAATGCCGCCCGCGCCCTGGTCGGCGAGGACGCCACCGCCGCCAATCTGCGCGCCGCGCTGACCGAGCTGCTCACCGAATCCGAGACCCGCGCAGCCGTTTCCGCCGCGGCCCGCGCCCTCGGACACCCGGAGGCAGCCGAGCACCTGGCGCTGACCGTCCTGGACCTCGCCACGCGGTGAACCCGGTCGCAGCGCGGCGATTCCGGTCCCACGCGAGCGATCCCACAGGCGAGTCTCAGCCGGGGTGGGTATGGTCGAGGGTGTCAGCAAGTTCTCGGCTATTACCGAGAAGATTGGAGATGCCAGCCATGCAAATCCAGGTCTTCGCCGACAAGAACGTCGGCGGCGGCGCGATCGCCCAGGATGCAACCGATACCATCGCTGCGATTCTGGACCGGTTCGCGGATCATCTCACCCGGGTCGAGGCCCACATCACCGATGTGAACGGCCACAAGGGTGGTTCCGAAGACAAGAAGTGCACCCTCGAGGCCCGACCCAAGGGCCAGCCGCCGGTCGCCACCACGCATCGCGCGGCCACCGTCGAGGACGCTTACACCGGGGCCGCCGACAGCATGGCACACCTGCTCGACAGCAGGTTCGGAAGACTGCATCACGCCAAGGGCGGCGAATCCATCCGCCACCTGGTTTCCGACTAGTCGATCAGCTCACGGGGTTCGAGGGCGCGCCCCTGAACCCCGTTCCGGTCGGGAAGCACTCACGGTAGGAGCCCGAGGCGGCGTGCTCGCACGACCGCCTCGTGGCGATTGTGTGCCCCGAGCTTGGTCATGGCGCTGCGCAGATAGCTCTTCACCGTCTCCGGCCTCACCGAAAGCCGCTGGGCCGCTTCCACATTGGTGCAGCCCAGAGCGATATGGGACAGCACGTCCAGTTCCCGGGGAGCCAGCGTCACCGCGTCGTCCGCGGCCGCCACCCCGGACACCAGGCGGGCGAGTTTCTCCGTGACGTCCCGCAGCCGCGCCCGTGCGGTGGCGTCGGAGACCACCTGGGTGATCCCCCGCAGTTCCGCGTGCAGATCCCGGAGTTGTTCGGTGGCAATAACATTGGCGCTGTTCATCGATTCGCGCGCGAAGGACAGCCGCAGCCGCCGATCCACCTCGTCGCGGATGGCCAGTTCCGTGCTGAGCCGCCGCGCGGCCTGCACCATCTCGTCGGCCACGCCGTCGCCGATCACCCCCGTCTCGCGATTGGCGACGTAGATCACCGCGCGCGCCTCGCCCTTCACCACCACGGGCACCGCCACCACTGAGCGGAGGCCCTCCCCCAGGACCGGGACGTCGTAGTGGTGGGTGATGGTGGACGCCGAGCGATAGTCGGCCACCGAGCGCGGGCGGCCCGTCGCCACCGCCGAACCGCCCAGCCCGGAGCTGTGCGCGACCGCCAGCCCCCGCATGCCGTTGGTCCGGGTTCCGACGAACTCGCTGAGCACCAGCGTGCCCGCGTGCACCTCGCCCCCGAAGACGACCGGCAGCTTGCTCAGGGCGGCGAGCGCGCGCAGCTCGGCGCGCAGTGCGTCGCCGTCGCTGGGGCGCAGGAGCCCGTCGGCGGCCGTAGTCATCGGGTAGCCCCTTTCGGGGGTAGTCGAGGCCGGGTGTGACGTAGATCCTACTGGTGTGACCGAGAGCACGAGCTACACCTTCGGAGTCTGGGACGCTCCCCCGCTGGGCGACACCATCGGGGCGAACCTGGACCGGACCACGGCGGCGCATCCGGACCGCGAGGCCCTCATCGACTACACGACCGGCATCCGCTGGACCTACCGCGAGTTCACCGACGAGGTGAACGCCCTGGCCCTGGGCCTGCTGAGGGCCGGGATCGGCAAGGGCGACCGGGTGGGAATCTGGGCGCCGAACTGCCCGCAGTGGACGCTGACCCAGTACGCGACCGCCAAGATCGGCGCGATCCTGGTGAACATCAATCCGGCCTACCGTGCCCACGAGCTGCGCTACGTGCTGGGTCAGGCCGGGATCCGGCTGCTCGTCGCGGCGCCCGCGTTCAAGACCTCCGACTACGCGGCCATGATCGACGAGATCCGTCCGGAATGCCCGGAGCTGGAGCAGGTGGTGCTGCTCGACAGCACCGAGTGGCGGGACCTGTTCGCCACCGGGCGCGCCGCCGATCCGGACCTGCTCGCGGCGGCGCAGTCGGCGCTGTCCACCGACGATCCGATCAATATCCAGTACACGTCCGGCACAACGGGTTTCCCCAAGGGCGCGACGCTCAGCCACCACAACATCCTCAACAACGGGTATTTCGTGGGCGAGCTGTGCGGCTACACCGAGCAGGACCGGATCTGCATCCCGGTCCCCTTCTACCACTGCTTCGGCATGGTGATGGGCAATCTGGCCGCCACCACGCACGGCGCGGCCATGGTGATCCCGGCCCCGGCCTTCGATGCCCGCGCCACCCTGGAAGCCGTTGCGGCCGAACGCTGCACCTCGCTGTACGGGGTGCCGACCATGTTCATCGCCGAACTGGCCGACCCGGACTTCGACGCCTACGACCTGTCCTCGCTGCGCACCGGCATCATGGCCGGATCGCCGTGCCCGGTGGAGGTGATGAAGCAGGTCATCGAGCGGATGGGCATGCGCGAGGTGAGCATCTGCTACGGCATGACCGAGACCTCCCCGGTGTCCACCCAGACCCGCCGCGGCGATTCGCTGGTGCAGCGCACCGCCACCGTGGGACGGGCCGGGCCGCACATCGAGGTCAAGATCGTGGATCCGGTGACCGGGGTGACGGTGCCGATCGGCGCCGCGGGCGAGCTGTGCACGCGCGGCTACTCGGTGATGCTCGGCTACTGGGGTCAGCCCGAGAAGACCGCGGAGGCCATCGATTCCGCGCGCTGGATGCACACCGGCGACCTGGCCACCATGGATGCCGACGGGTATGTCGCCATCACCGGGCGGATCAAGGACATGGTGATCCGGGGCGGCGAGAACATCTACCCCCGCGAGATCGAGGAATTCCTCTACACCCACCCCGACATCCTCGACGCCCAGGTGGTCGGCGTGCCCGACGCCAAGTACGGCGAGGAGCTGATGGCTTGGGTCCGGCTGCGGCCGGGCGCGGAGGAGCTGACCGCGGCGAGCCTGCGCGAGTTCTGCACCGGCAAGCTCGCGCATTTCAAGGTGCCCCGATACGTGCACGTCGTCGAGGAGTTCCCGATGACGGTGACCGGCAAGATTCGCAAGGTCGAGATGCGGGAGATCAGCGCGCGACTGCTAGGACTGACCGAGGAGAACGCGTGACCACCGCAAATACCGAGGCCTATCGCGCGGCCCGTGACGGGCTGCTGGCCGTCGCCACCGACTACGACGCGGCGGTGCGCGATTTCGCGTGGCCGCGACTGTCCGGCGCATTCAACTGGGCGATCGACTGGTTCGACGTGATCGCCCGCGGCAACGACCGGCCGGCGCTCTGGATCGTCGAGGAGGACGGGTCCGAGCAGCAGGTCGGCTTCGCCGAGATGGCCGAGCGCTCGGACCGGGTGGCCACCTGGCTGGCCGGGCTGGGCGTGGCCAAGGGCGACCGGGTGATGCTCATGCTGGGCAATCAGGTCGAGCTGTGGGAGGCCATGCTGGCCGTGGCCAAACTGGGCGCGGTCATCATGCCGACCACCGGCGCGCTGGGCCCGGCCGACCTGAGCGACCGGATCGAGCGGGCGGGAGCGCGTTTCGTCATCGCCAATCAGGGTGACGCGGGCAAGTTCGACGAGGTGCCCGGCGACTACACCCGAATCGTGGTCGGCGGGGCAGTCTCCGGCTGGCAGAACTACGCCGATGCCGCGGCGGTCGAGTCGGCCGGTCCGTTCCGGGCGGTCACCGAGGTGACCGATCCGCTGCTGGTGTACTTCACCTCCGGCACCACCAGCAAGCCGAAGATGGTGCAGCACTCCCAGATCAGCTACCCGGTCGGTCATTTGACCACCATGTACTGGATCGGCGTCCGGCCCGGCGACACGCACCTGGCCATCAGCGCGCCCGGCTGGGCCAAGCACGCCTGGAGCTGCTTCTTCACGCCGTGGCTGGCCGAGGCCACCGTCTTCGTCTACAACTACGCGCGTTTCGACGCCGCCGCCCTGCTCGCGCAGCTGCGCCGGGCGGAGGTGAACACGTTCTGCGCGCCGCCCACGGTGTGGCGCATGCTCATCCAGGCCGATCTGGGCGAGCGTCCGGCCGGGCTGCGCGAAATCCTCGGCGCGGGCGAACCATTGAACCCCGACGTCATCGCGCAGGTCGAGAAGGCGTGGGGCCTGACCATCCGCGACGGCTTCGGCCAGACCGAAACCACCCTGCAGGTGGGCAATACGCCCGGACAGCCCCTGGTGCCCGGCTCCATGGGCCGTCCCGCGCCGGGTGTGCCGGTGGCGCTGGTGGATCCCATCACCGGGCGGCTCGCCGACGAGGGCGAGATCTGCCTGGACCTGTCCGCGGGGCCGGTCAACCTGATGACCGGCTACCTCGGCGATCCCGAACGCAATGCCGCGGTCATGGCGAACGGGTACTACCACACCGGCGATGTCGCGGCCCG
This sequence comes from Nocardia sp. NPDC059764, assembly GCF_042732555.1. NCBI lineage: Bacteria > Bacillati > Actinomycetota > Actinomycetes > Mycobacteriales > Nocardiaceae > Nocardia > Nocardia sp. NPDC059764. The sequence continues at coordinate 28,744 of NZ_JBHWHH010000052.1, read as the reverse complement.
GGACGCGAACGGCTACATCACCTACATCGGCCGCACCGACGACGTGTTCAAATCCTCCGACTACAAGGTCTCGCCGTTCGAGTTGGAGAGCGTGCTCATCGAGCATCCGGCCGTGGTGGAGGCCGCCGTGGTCCCGCAACCGGACGACACGCGGCTTGCCGTGCCGAAGGCATACGTTTCGCTGGCCGCGGGATGGGAACCCAACGCCGAAACCGCCCGCGCCATCCTCGAATACGCCCGCGACCACCTGGCTCCCTACCTGCGTGTCCGCCGGGTGGAGTTCACCGAACTGCCGAAGACCATCTCCGGCAAGATCCGCCGCGTGGACCTGCGCCACCGCGAGGAACAGGCGCACGCGGAAGGCGTCACCATCCCCACCGAGTACCGCTACGAGGACGTACTGACCGACACCACCCGCTGAACCCGCCCCACCCGGAACACCCGCCCTGCCCCTGCGACAGATCGGAACACCCGTGTCCCACACTGTGGAAACCGCGACCGCCTACGTCATCGCCGCCCTGGAGGCCAAGGGAACCGCCTCCCGTGACGACTTCGACGTGTCCGGGATAGTCAGCGCCACCCACAACATCACGCAGACATGGGATTTCCGCGCGGTCGCCCGCGAGCGCTTCTGGGGCATCGCCGCCACCTTCATCAGAGCCTGACGAGCGGGCTGCCTCACAGTTCCGCGAATTCCCGGTTTCCGGGCCGGAACTGCCCTCACCATTGGCACGTGCACACCTCCGACTCCGTGTTGCTGCCACGCTTCGTGCTGTCGCGCGCCCGCACCGCGGGCGTGGATCCGGCCCGCCTGGCGCGGGCCGCGGGCCTTCCGGGCTGGCTGCTGGCCGACGATGCCGCGAGGGTGCCGAGCCACTACTTCCCCCGGTTGTGGGAGTTGCTCGAACACGAGCTGGACAACCCCGACGCGACCCTGCGCGCCACCGGCAGCTACCGGCTGGGCGAGTTCGGGCTGATCGACTATCTGATCTCCACCGCGGATACCGTCGGGGCCGGCCTGACCGTGCTGGGCCCGTTCATCGGGTCCATCTCCACCAACTTCCGGATCGATCCCGGCGAGCAGACCGAGACCGAGTCGACCTTCGACGTGTACACCGTCAACGCCGAGGGCCGCGGGCGCGAGCTGTCGGTGCAGATGGCGCTGTCCTCCCTGGTCTCGCGCATGCGCCAGATGACCGGGCAGCCGATGGATCCGGTGAGCATCGAGTTCCGCGAGCGCGCGCCGCGCGATCTGGACCCGTTCACCGAGCAGTTCGGCACGGCCCGCCTGGAATTCGGCGCCCCGGTCGACCGCATCACCTACCGCAACACCGACTTCGAGCGGCCGCAGATCACCGCGGACCCCATGCTGGCGGCGGTGCTGCGCCGCCACGCCGCCACCATGCCGCCGCCGCCCCCGCGCGCCACCGAATGGCCCGACCGGGTGGCCACGGTGCTGGCCGAGGTGCTCGACAGCACCGACGCGCTGCTCGAACACGTCGCGCGGCGGCTCTACACCAGCCCCCGCACCCTCCAGCGCCGCCTCGCCGAATCCGGCACCACCTGGCGGCTGGAGGTGGACCGGGCCCGCAAGCGGCACTTCGAAAGCCCCGAACCCGAGACGCCGCCCTTGGACGACGCGCTATGACGCCCGGGATCGACTGCGGTACAGGACCTCCAGGCTCGAAGGTGGATGGGTGACCGGATCGGACAGCGTGCTGCTGGCGCGCTTCGTACTCACCCGGGCTCGGGCCGTGGGTGTGGATCCGGTGGCGTTGGCGCGGGCGGCGGGGATCGGGCCGAGCGCGCTGGACGCTTCGACGGGAAGTGTTCCGGGGCAGTGTTATCCCCGCTTGTGGGAGTTGTTCGAGCGCAGGGTGGATGTGCCGCACGTGGGACTGCGGGCGGCCGAACGACATGGAATGGGGGAACTGGGGATGATGGATTATCTGCTCGCGACCGCGCCGACGGTCGGCGAAGGCTTCCGGGCCGTAGGGGAATTCGGGTCGCGGCTGTCGGGCAACCGGCGGGTGGCCGTGGTCGCCGAGACCGATCGGCAGGTCACGTTCGCGGCGGAGACGGCGGCGCGCGGCCGGGGCGCGGAGGTCGCCGCACAGGCGAGTTTCGCCTTCCTCACCGGCCGGGCCCGGCTGGCCACGCGGGCGCGGATCACGCCGGTGGCGGTCACCCTGCGGGAACGCGCGCCCCGACGGCACGGCCCCTACCGGGAGTTCTTCGGCACGGCGGCAGTGGATTTCGGGGCCGAGCTCGACAGTCTGACGCTGCGCCGCACGGACCTCGACCGGCCGCAGCATTCCGCCGATCCGGGCCTGGCCGCCGTCCTGCGGCGCGGCGCGGCGGTCGCCACCCTGTCGACACCGCCCGCGCGGGCCTGGGTCGATCTGCTTGCCGCCGAACTCGATTCACTGAGCGATCCGGCCCCACCCGGCCGGGATGGCGACACCGCGGACTTTCGCGCGACGGTGTCCCTCGACACCGTCTCACTATCCGATATCGCGCGGCGGCTGGATACCAGCCCGCGCACCGTGCAGCGGCGGCTGGCCGCGGCCGGAACCAGTTGGAGTCGGGAGTTGGCGAACGCTCGCCGCCGGGCCACGTGGTGACGGTCGGCCGTGAACACTCGATCCGATTGTCACGACAGCATTCTCATGGCCCGGTTCGCGTTGCAGCGGGCGGTGCGGGCCGGACTCGACGCCGACCGGATCGCCCGGACGGCGGGCGTGCCCGCCTGGCGCGAAGGCGGTGAGGGCACCCGGGTGTCGTCCCGGTACTGCCTGCGGGTGTGGGAGCTGATCGAGCGCGAGACCGAGGATCCCGATATCGCGCTGCGCGTATCCGACGAGAGCACCACCGGAGAGTTCGGACTGCTCGAATATCTGTTCCTGTCCGCCGCCACGCTCGGCGACGCGCTCGAGGCGTGCGTCCGCCATACCGGCAGTCTCAGCACGAGTTACGGCTTCCGCGTCGCGCGCCGCGACGAACAGGAGGTCTGCTACGAGGTGCGATCGGCCGTGGAGGACTGCCGCGGCCGGGAACTGTTGATACAGGCCACTTTCGCACTGCTCATGGGACGGGCGCGGGCCGCCACCCGCTGCCCGGTGACGCCGGCGCGGGTGAGTTTCCGGCAGTCCGCGCCCGCCGATCTCACCACCTTCACCGAGCTGTTCGGCACCCGCGCAATCGATTTCGATGCCCCGGCGGACGCCCTGACGCTGCGGGCCGCGGATCTGGCGCTGCCGATGAAGTCGGCCGATCCGGAACTGACGGCGGTACTGCTGACCTACGCGGCCACTCTGCCGGCCACCCCGGAGGTCGGGGTGACCTGGCTCGAGCAGCTCGGCGACGCCATCGATCTGGCTCTCGCCGATGGCGCGGCGGCCCTGGAAGTGGTTGCGCGGCGGCTGCTGACATCGCCGAGATCACTACAACGCCGGCTCGCCGAGGCCGGAACCACTTGGCGGCGTGAGGTGGATCACGCGCGTCGCCGCAGATTGCAACGCGCCGAACACCTTCCACGCGCCCAGCAGGCGGAATTCCTGGGATACGCGGATCCGGCGAGCCTGCGGCGGGCGGTCCAGCGGTGGCGGGACCGGGCCGATCCAGGACCCCGAGACCCCCGTTGAGGAGCCGAAATCGCACCTACCGTACGGTATTCCGGCAACCCCACAGCAAGGTTGGCGTGTCCCGGACCGGTTTGGCGCTTTCGGAACTCCCGCGCGGGGCGGACGGAAATCAGACTGGTCGGGAACGCCAGGACACTGTCACGCGTTCCCCCGGACCGGTACTCGATTGGAGCTTCCTCGTGCCCCACACCGCAGAAACCGCCACCGCCTACGTCGTCACCGCCGTGGAGGCGAAGGGCACCGCCACCCGGCACGACTTCGATATCAAGTCCATCGTGAGCACCACCCACAGCCTCACCGAGAGCTGGGATTTCCACACCGTGGACCCGAACATGTTCTGGAACATCGTCGCCACGTTCCTCGAGCACTGAGGTCGGCTCCCGCGCGCGTCAGATGCCGTCGACCGAGAGCGTCGCGTTCATCAGATTCATGGCCGCCGCGCACGGATCGGGCTGCGCGGTGTGATCGCGGTTTCGCACCCACCAGGTGACGGTGCCGGTATCGGCCACTGTCACCGCGCAACCACCCCGGTCCGCCGGATCCCGCCAGTACATGCCGCCGAAGTTCCGCACCACGAGCCGCTCCACGCGGTATCCGAACCGGTCGGCGATCCGCACCTCCCGCGCGAGCGTGTCGTCCCGCAGCCAGGCATAGGTGATGTCGACCGCGCCGCCACCGGGATTCGTGGCGGTCCAGTCGCACACCGTGGGCTCGCTCTGCCGCCGCATGCCGGTGACGCCGATGGCGGCGGCCAGCTTCTGATCCTCCAGCGGGCCACAGCCCGCCAGCAGGTTCGGATCGGCCGCCGGGCGGGCGTCGGCCTCCCGATCGGCGTGCGAACACCCGGACAGGGCGGCGATCAGCAAGGCCGCCACCGTGATTCGCACTCCCGGGCGCGCCATCAGCCCTGTCCCGCCTGCGTCAGGGTGGCCGCGGCCAGCTGCTCGATGCCCTGGCAGGCGCGTGCGCTCGACCGTTCGGACCAGTCGATGAAGTCGGTGTCGCCGAATGCCACTGCGACCTCGCAGGATTGCGCGCCCCGCCATTCGATGCCCGACTGCCCGGCGATCCGGACGGTGGCTGGACTGCCGGTGGTGACCTGGTCGCGGCGGTCCTGCAGCGAGCTGCCGCGGAACCAGTGGAAGGTGACGACGTAGTCGCCGCCCGTGGCGGGCTGCCACGCACAGCCGATCGGATTGGCCGAAACCCGTTGCACACCGGCCGATCCCGTGGCGGCGACCACCTCGGCGTCGGACACGCCGCCGCACAGGCCGATGGTGTCGGGAGACGGCGCGGCCGCCTTGGGCGCGGCCGTCGTGGTCGCCGCCGCCCGCTGGTCCGAGGAGTTCCCGCACCCCGCGACCGCGAGCCCGATCAAGGCGATCCCCACCGCCGCGCGCATCGCTCTCGTCACGCGGACCAGACTAGGCGAATCGGGCCGATCGTGCGCGGACGCACTTTGACAATTCTTCGGGGCTTTACTACGTTCGATAACGCACCTCGATAGGCGAGGCTCCTGCACGAACACAGGCCACTGATCTGACGACGTCGAGAGACGCCCAAGGTTAGGACAGATTTCCCCGGATTAAGGGGTAATCCAAAGTGGCTTTCCGATTCGGAACACGTCGTGCAGTGCCGAAGCTCTGACGAGAGGGGTGTGCGTCCTCCCCGGATTCCCCGGGTCGACCTCCCCCGTGTGCGCTGATGAATCCGCGTATGAGCTGTGTGAGGAGGTGCCGGTCGGATGACAGCTGATGACGACCCCGGACCTCCTGTCGCGCACTCGTAATTCCCCGGTATTCGGCGACGCCACCATCATCCTTTCGCGTGATTCGGCGTGCGCCTATTTCCGCGCGCCCTTTTCGATTAGATGCGGATTCATCCAATGACGCTCCAGATCACCATTCCCAACCGTCCTGAAACAGGGCAGCCGATGCCGCGTCCGCGAAATCGGCTGCGCGCCGTCGACTTTCTGGTACTCGGCGTGGCCGTGTTCCTGATCGCCGTGGCGCTGCGGCTGTTCCGCGATATGTCGGTGCCGTGGACGCCGGGCTCCGGACCGGAAGCGGTGTCGACCGATCCCCGGGAACTGCCGTACTACGCGGCGCGCACCACGCTGCGGATGTTCCTGGGGCTGGCGGCCTCGATCCTGTTCACGCTGGTCGTCGGCCAGTGGGCGGCGCATTCGCGGCGAGCGGAGAAGGTGCTGGTCCCGATGGTGGATGTGCTGCAATCGGTGCCGGTGCTGGCGCTGGTCTCCATCACGGTGACCGCGTTCGTGGCGCTGTTCCGCGGCTCCTTCCTGGGCGCGGAGGCGGTGTGCGTGTTCGCCATCTTCACCGCGATGGCCTGGAACATGACCTTCGCCTACTACCAGGCCGTGCGCACCCTGCCGCGGGAGCTCGACGACGCCGCCCGCATGCTGCGGCTCACCCGCTGGCAGCGGTTGTGGCAGCTGGAGGTGCCGGCCGCCATGGTGCCGTTGATCTGGAACGGGATGATGAGCTTCGGCGGCGCGTGGTTCATGCTCGCCGCGTCCGAGGTGATCACGGTGTCCGGGCGGGAAGAGGCGCTGCCGGGCATGGGCAGCTTCATCGCGGCGGCCACCTCGCAGGGGCAGGTCTCACGACTGCTGCTGGGCGCGCTGGTCATGGTGGCCACCATCGTCGTCGTGAACGTGCTGTTCTGGCGACCGCTCACGGCGTGGTCGGAGCGGTTCCGAGTGGAGCACACCGAAAGCGCCGAAGTCCCACGCAGTCTCGTGCTGGACCTGCTGCGGCGCAGCACCGTGCCGGGGCGGCTGGCTCGCGTGACACGACCGGTCGGTGAGGGGATCGATCGCGTCATGCGAGTCTTCGGGCGCAGCACCCGGTCCGCCTACGACGACCGTCCCGGCAGCCGGGCCGGGGACGTGGTCTTCTTCGGACTGCTGCTGGCGGCGCTGGCCTGGGGCACCTGGACGCTGGCCGCGTATTTCGAAAGGACCGTCGGGCTGGCCGAATTCGGGCCCGCCACGCTCATGGGCCTGGCGAGTCTGAGCCGGGTGATCGTGCTGCTGGTCGTGTCCACCGTGGTGTGGGTGCCGGTCGGGGTGTGGATCGGGCTGAATCCGCGGGTGTGCCGGTTCGCGCAGCCGGTGGTGCAGGTGCTGGCCAGTTTCCCGGCGCAGTTCCTGTTCATCTTCGTGATCGCGGCGCTCACCTGGACCGGCGTCTCGCTGAACATCGGCGGCATCGTGCTGATGGCGCTGGGCGCGCAGTGGTACGTGCTGTTCAACGTGATCGCCGCGGCCGGGCAGATCCCGACCGATCTGCGCGAGGCCATGGACGATCTCGGCGTGCACGGGTGGCTGCGGTGGAAGTCGTTGATCCTGCCCGCGATCGCCCCCGGCTATGTGGTCGGCGCGATCACCGCGTTCGGCGGGGCCTGGAACGCCACGCTGGTCGGCGAGGTGGTCGAGGCGGGCGGCACCCATCTGGAGGCGTACGGGCTGGGCGCGTACATCACCAATGCCACCGCGGCGGACGTGTTTCCGAAGGTGCTGCTGGGCACCGTGGTGATGAGCGTCGTCACCGTGACCATCAACCGGCTGGTGTGGCGTCGGCTGCAGCGCCGGGTCGAACGGCGTTTCTCGCTGAGCTGAAACAGTTTTCGAAAGGAGGACAGTCATGTCCACCCCCATCATCACCGTCGACCGCGTCAGCAAGCACTACACCGGGCCCACCGGTGCGCCGCTGCCGGTGCTCTCGGAGGTCTCGCTGGAGCTGTGCGAGGGCGAGATCGTCGCGCTGCTCGGCAGGTCCGGGTCCGGCAAGTCCACGCTGCTGCGCATCATGGCCGGGCTGGTCGCCCCGACGTCGGGATCCGCACGGCTGCACGGCGATCCGATCACCGCGCCGCATCCGAACGCCGCCATGGTGTTCCAGAACTTCGCGCTGCTGCCGTGGCTGACCGTGCGGCAGAACATCGAGCTGGGGCTGCGCGCCCAGGGCATGCCGAGCTGGGAACGCGCCGAACGGGTCACCGACGCCATCGACATGATCGGCCTCGGCGGCTTCGAGAACGCCTATCCCAAGGAGCTTTCCGGCGGCATGCGCCAGCGCGTGGGCTTCGCCCGGGCCCTGGTGCTGCGGCCCGAGGCGCTGCTCATGGACGAGCCGTTCTCCGCGCTGGACGTGCAGACCGCCGAGAACCTGCGCGGCGAGCTCATGCGGCTGTGGACCGAGACGGCCTTCCCCACCCGGACCATGCTGATGGTCACCCACAATATCGAGGAGGCGGTCCTGCTCGCGGACCGAATCCTGGTGCTGGACAATGATCCCGGGCGGATCAAGGGCGAGATCCGGGTGCCGCTGGATCCGCCGCGCGACCCGCGCGCCACCGGGTTCCAGGCGCTGACGGACCGGGCCTACCGGCTGCTGGTCGAGGACGGCGAACGGACGCTCGACCGGGACGCGGCCTGAGTCCTGGCCGATCAGTCCGCGCGGCGGGCGCGGGCGCGGCGTTTGCCTTCGTGCATCGCCTGCACCCGCGCCACCGGGATGGTGTGACCCTCGGCGATGAGATCCGCCGGGAGCGTTTGCGGTTCGGGCATGGCCTCGGCCCACGGATCGCGGTCGCCGAGGATGGCGGCGGCGGTGCGCACGGTGAAATCGCGCGGATCGATCTCCGGCAGGTCGGCCCAGCCGACCGGGAACGACACCGTCGCGCCCGGCCGCACCCGCGGGCTGTACACCGACACCACCGTCGCCCCGCCCGCCCGGGTGGAATCCAGGAAAACCTTGCCGCCCCGGTCTTCTCGAATGAAGGCCGTGGTGGCCAGGTCCGGGTCGAGCCGTTCGGCGCGCGCCGCGACGGCCCGGGTGGCAGCCGCCGCGTCCTCGATATCGACCCCCGCCCGCACCGGCACGAAGATGTGCACCCCCTTGGACCCGCTGGTCTTCACCGCCCCCGCCAGCCCGTCGTCGGCCAGCGCCCGCCGAATCAGCTCAGCCGCGGCGACCGCCTGCGAAAACGGCTGTCCCGGTTCAGGATCGATATCCAGCACGAGATGCGTGGGCCCACCGGAATAGTCGACCAGATCCTCCGCGAGCAACAGTGTCACGTGGTACTCCACCGCCCGCTGGTTCCCGAACCACAACAGTGTCCGCACGTCATCGCACAAGGCGTACGACACTTCCCGTTTCGAGCTCCCCGCCCACAAGGTCTTCCGCCGCACCCACTCCGGCGTGTACTTCGGCAGGTTCTTCTGCATGAACGGCTCCTGCCCCGGCCGCACCCGCACCACCGACAACGGCCGCTCCCGCAGCGCCCCCACCATCCGCTCCCCCACCGCCTCGAGATAGTCGATCAGCTCGCCCTTGGTGGCCCCCGCACCGTCGAACAGGGGACTGTCCAGACTGGAGAACTTCAGACCGGCCCGCGCGTCTTCGCCCATCGGCCCACCATGCGCCCCCACCGCACCCCCGTCAACCACCCCGGCCGTGTCCGCGCTCACCGGACGTGAGCCTCGCCGGGATGGTTACTGCGTGTTTGGTTTTCCTCGAGGACCGCTCGAGCCGGGATTCACATACTCGGGACGCGAACAGCGACGTTCGGGATCTGACCCCGAGTAGCCACCGGCTACCTGCACGATTCGGAAGACATCATGAACGCCAATCTGATCGCGGCGGCCCAGCAGTTGGCCGCGCCGGGGGCACCGGACGGGCAACGACGGGTACTGGCCATGTTTCCCGGGCAGGGATCGCAGCGGGAGGGGATGGCCGCCCATTTGATTCGGGAGCACCCGGAGACCGCGGGGGCCGTGTTCGAGCGGGCCGACGAGTGCCTGGGGCTGCCGATGCGGGCGCTGTGCACGGAGGCGGACGCGGAGCAGTTGCGGGCCACCGAGGTGGCGCAGCCGGCGATTCTGGCCACGGCACTGGCTACCTTCGAGGTGCTGCGGGCCGAGGGGTTCGCGCCCGATCTGGTGGCGGGGCACAGTCTCGGGGAGTTCGCGGCGTTGGCCGCGGCCGGGGTGCTGGATCTCGCCGACGCGTTGACGCTGGTGCGGTTGCGGGGTGAGCTGATGGCCGAAATCGCGGCGGCGGTGCCGGGCGCGATGACGGCCGTGTCCGGGGTGGACGCGGGGCGGATCGAGGAGATCTGCGCGGGTGTGGACGGGGTCGTCGAGCTCGCCAACTACAACGCGCCGGACCAGTCGGTCATCTCGGGGACGGCGGAGGCGGTCGCGGCCGCCACCGAGCTGCTGCGCGCCGCGGGCGCGGGCTCATTGGTCGCGCTGCGGGTCGGTGCGCCGTTCCACTGCTCGCTCATGGCGTCGCTCGAGGAGCGATTCGCCGCCGGACTGCACCTGGCCGACTTCCGCGATCCCACCACCGCCGTCATCAGTTCCGTGACCGCACAACCGATTTCGAGCGGTAAACAGGCGCGGGAACTGCTGCGCCGCCAGCTCACCGCCCCGGTCCGCTGGATCGAGGTGATCGGCACCGCCGCCGAACTCGGCTGCACCGACTACCTCGAGATCGGGCCCGGACGCGTGCTGTCGGGGCTCGCCAACCGCATGGTCGGCGACGCCACCGTGCGCAGCACCCAGGACGCTCGCCGCATCGCCGCGGCCGTCGCCGAATACGCCTGAGCCAGGCCGGATCCGGCCCACCTCCCACCGATCACACCCCTGCGGCAGGCGCCGCAGGGGTCCCCGACCAACCCCTCACCCAGAAAGAAGGAATCATCATGCCCGAAACCACCACCGACTTCGCGCCCGCCGTCACCGACGCGATCGCCGACGCCCTCGGCATCGACCAGTCCGAGGTGACCCTCGACGCCACCCTGATCGACGAGCTCGGCGCGGAATCCATCGACCTGCTCGACATCCTGTTCCGCATCCACCGCGACACCGGCGTCAAGATCGCCGTCGCCGACGTACAGGAACTGCTGCAGGGCGGCATCCCCGACGACGAGTTCGGCGACGAGAACGAGATCGTCTCCGAGATCGGGCTCGCCCACCTGGAGAAGGTGCTGCCGCAGTTCGACCGCAGCAAGCTCAACGGCCCGCTGCGCGGCGAGCAGGTGCTCGGCCTGGTCACCGTGCGCAACCTGGTCGACCTGGTCGCCCAGCGCGCCGCCGCACCGGCCGAGGCCGAAGAGGTCGCCTGATGCCGGAACAGGATTTCGCAGGCAAGGTCGCGCTGGTCACCGGCGCGTCCCGCGGCATCGGCCGGGCCGTCGCACTCACCCTGGCCCGGCGCGGCGCGGCGGTCGCGGTGAACTACCGCTCCCACAAGGACGAAGCCCTCGAGGTGGTCGCCGAGATCGGGGAGTTCGGCGGCCGCGCGGTCGCGATCGGCGCGGACGTGTCCGAGCTGGCGGCGGCCAAGGATCTGGTGGAGCAGACCCGGGATCAGTTGGGCGGCTTGCACATTCTGGTCAACAACGCGGGCATCACCCGCGACGGCCTGCTCCACGACATGGATCCGGCCGAATGGTGGAAGGTCATCCAGGTCAACCTGGGCGGCGCCTTCAACTGCACGCACGCCGCGGCCGGGCACCTGATGTCCCAGGGCGAGGGCGCGATCGTGAACGTCTCGTCGATCATGGGCGAGAAGGGCCTCACCGGGCAGTCGAACTACTCCACCTCCAAAGGCGCGATGAACGCGCTCACCCTGGCCTGCGCGGTGGAGATGGCCCGGTTCGGGGTGCGGGTGAACGCCGTGCTGGGCGGCGTCATCCCCACCGATCTCATCGGCGACCTGTTGCAACGCGACAACGGGAAGGGCCGCACCCATGTCCCGATGCGCCGCTACGGCGATGTGGGACAGGTCGCGGAGGCGGTGGCCTGGCTTGCGAGTCCGGCCGCCGACTACGTCACCGGAGAGCTGCTGCGCGTCGACGGCGGCCTCGCGGTGCAGCTCAGCAACGGCCGCCTGGTCTCCCGCTGAACACCCCGGCATCCCGCTGAATCGGAAAGGACGTGACTGCCATGCGATTTCATCTCATCGACCGAATCGAGTGCTGGGAACCGTTGCAGCACATCACGGCTCGCAAACTCACCTCGGTCTACGAGAACGTCTGGCAGCCGTCCGCCACCGGCCCCGTGCTGCCCTTCGGCCTGGCCCTGGAGGCGCTGTGCCAGGCCGGGGCCTGGCTCGTGCTGCTCAGCTCGGCGCACACCAAACGCGCCGCGCTGCTCACCGTCGGCGAAGTCACCATGCACCGCGACGCGGTACCCGGTGACGTGCTGCGGATGACGGCCCGGGTGGTGCACGCGACGCCGGAGGCGGCGGTGGTGGACGGCTGGATCGAGGTCGACGGCGAGCGAATCATGGACGCCCGCAACATTATGTGCGCCCTCATCGACGCCGACCGGCTCGACGACCCGGCCGACACCGAACGGATGGCGCGCCACCTGCTCGGCGAGGAGCTGGTCGGATGAGCACCCCGGCCGGACGCCGGCGGGTAGTGGTGACCGGCGTCGGCGCGGTCACCCCGCTCGGCGTGGACGCGCCGTCCACCTGGGGCGGGCTGGTGGCCGGGCGCAATGCCATCGGCCCGCTGACCACCTTCGACTGCACCACCTTCCCGGTCCGGATCGCCGGGCTGGTCCCGGACTCCTTCGATCCGGCCACCGCGATCCCGGCCGCCGCCGACCGGCGCTGGGTGTCCCGGCCCGGCCTGTTCGGGCTGGCGGCGGTCGGCGAGGCCCTGCGCTCCGCGGGCCTGGCCGGCGATCAGCCCTATCCGCCCTCGGATCGCGGGGTGGCCATGGGCGCGAGCGTGGGCCGGCCCGACCTCGAGATGGTGCTGCTGGTCTCCGAATTGCGTTCCCGCACCGGGAAACCCGACGCGTTCGTGCGGCCCGCGCCGTCGGCCACCCTGACCGGCAATCAGAACCTGGCCCTCAACGCCATGGTCCGGCTGATCGGCGCGACCGGTCCGATGGTGGGCATCCACACCGCCTGCGCCGGATCCGGGCACGCCCTCGGCGAGGCCTTCCGGCTGATCCAGGAGGGCGACGCCCGCATGATGGTGGCCGGCGGCTACGACTCGCTCACCACCTGGGCCGACATCCTCGGCTTCGGGCTGCTGGGCGCGATGACCGACCGCTACAACGACAATCCCGCCGCCGCCTCCCGTCCCTTCGACGCCGACCGCAGCGGGTTCGTGATCGGCGAGGGCGCGGTGTCCTTCGTCCTCGAGGACCACGACTCCGCGGTCGAGCGCGGCGCGCCGATCCTGGGTGAGCTGCTCGGCTACGGGTCCACCATGAACGCCTGGCGGATCACCGACTCGCCGCCGGACGGGGCGGGCGCGATCGAGGCGATGGAATCGGCTCTGACCGAATCCGGTTTGGGCACCGGCGATATCGACTACATCGCGGCGCACGGCACCAGCACGCCCGGCAATGACGTCTCCGAGACCCGGGCCATCAAGAAGGTGTTCGGCGACGACGCCTACCGATTGGTGGTGTCCTCGCCCAAATCCATGGCCGGGCACCTCACCGCCGGGGCCGCGGCCCTGAACCTGCTGGCGGCGCTGGGCGCGATCCGGGACGCGGTGGTGCCGCCCACCCTCAATCTCGACACCCCGGACCGGGCCCTGGATCTCGACTACGTCCCCCATCGCGCGCGCCGGATGCCGGTGCGCGCGGCCATGATCAACGCCCTCGCGTTCGGCGGTTCCAATACCTGCCTCGTGGTGGGCGCATTCCCGAACACCCCCGAACTCAGGGAGCAGCCATGACCGCGTCCCACCCCGCGCCCGCCGACCTCGCGGCGGCGGGCATCGGCACCCCAGGATTCGATCGAATCCTGGTGGTGGACCCCGGCGTTCGCGCCGAGGCCCTGCTGAACGTGACCGGCACCCTGCCGTTCTTCGACAGCCACTTCCCGCGCCGCCCCATCCTGCCCGGCGTTCTGCTGACCGAGAGCCTGATCGCGCTGGCCGTCATGGCCGCCGGTGATCCGCTGCTGCGGCTGCGCGCCGCCGACGGGCTGCGCTTCCGGCGCTTCATCACGCCGGGCGATCAGGTGCATCTGACCGTCGAAAGCGTCAGCGCCGGAACCGATCCGGACGAGTCGGTGTGGCGGGCGACCGCCACGGTGGACGGCAGGACCGCCGCCGCCATCAAGAACCTGCGCCTGGCGCGTAGGCCGATCGCCGCGGTGACCGGCGATTCCGCCGCGGCGATCGGTGGCCCCGCTGTCTCGACGCCGGTCGCGAATGGCCTTGCCGCCGAGGTGCAGTCGTGACCGCGCGCCGCGTGGTGATCACCGGCGTCGGCCTGGTCACGGCGCTCGGCGAGGGCGCCCGTGAGACCTGGGACGCGCTGGTGGCGGGCCGCACCGGCATCGCACCGCTGCGCGCCTACGACCCGTCGCCGCTGCGCACCCGGCTCGGCGCGGAGATCCCCGACTTCGATCCGGGCAAGTTCCTGTCGCTGCGGTCCATGCGCACCTCCACCCGCGGCGACCAGTACGGCGTCGCGGCCGCCACCCTCGCGCTGCGCGACGCCGGGCTCGAACGCAGCGACCTCGGCCACCGCACCGGGCTGTATCTCGGTGGCAACAAGGACATCTGCCAGCGCGACGACTCCATCGCCGACATGGAGGCCATCCGCGGCGCGGACGGCGAGCCGGACATGCGCAAGCTGGGCGAACTGGCCCGGTCGATCGTGCCGCCGCTGGCGTACGTGGAGGGTTTGCAGAACGGCGGGACCTACCACATCTCCTCGCTGTTCGGCCTGCGCGGACCCAATGCCTTCTACGCGGGCGCGGCCGATTCCGGTGCGACCGCGATCGGGCGGGCCATGCGCGCCATCCGGCGCGGGGAGGCCGATCTGGCCGTGGCGGGCGGCTACGACGACGCCACCAACTGGTGGGCCATGGCCAAGCTCGACGGACTCGGCGTGCTGTCACCGCGAAACGACCTGGACACCAAGGCGTTTCGGCCGTTCGACCGTGAGCACACCGGCTCCGTGATCGGCGACGGCGCGGCCATACTGGTGCTCGAGGACCGCGATCGGGCACTGGGACGCGGCGCGCACATCTACGCCGAACTCGCGGGCTACGGCATGGGCAACGACTGCGTGCGCCCGCCCGCCTCCGACCCCGACGGCCGCGGCCTGGTCCGGGCCATCACGGCGGCGCTGTCGGATGCCGACGCGGCGGGCCCGGATTGCGTGTTCTCCCACGGCTGCGCCACCACGCTCGGCGACACCAGCGAGGTGCGGGCGCTGCGCACCGCCCTCGGCGGGGCCGCCGACCGGGCGGCCGTGACCAGCGTCAAACCCCAGACCGGGCATCTGGTCGGCGGCGCGGGCGCGCTCAATGCCGCCCTGGCCGCGCTGGCCCTGGACTCCGGCGTGGTGCCCGCCACCGCCAATCACGAGAACCCGGCCCCCGGATGCGATCTCGACATCGTCACCGGTGCGGCCCGGCACGCACGACCGAGGGTCGCGCTGGCCCTGGCCCGCGGCCTGGAGGGCCAGGCCGTGGCGCTCACCCTCACCCAATCGAACTGATCGACAGGACTTTCGGCCATGCACGAAACCCATCGTCCGGCGCCCCGGCGCATCGTGATCACCTCGCTCGGCGCGATCACCGCCCACGGCGCCGGCGCGGAGGAACTGTGGCAGCGGGTGCGCGGCGGCGAGGTCGCCATCCGGCCGCTGCGCGAATTCGCCGTCGCCGGACTGCCCGCGGCCATCGGCGGCGAGATCCTCGACCCGCCGCGCCCCAAATACGACTACCTGGCCCCGCTGGGCCTCACCGACCCCGAACCGGCCATCGACTACGCGCTCATCGCCGCCGAGGAAGCCATGGCGGGCGCGGGATTGGGCGTGCTGGAGGCCGGCGCGGCGCCCCGCCCGGACGCGCTGCCCGCGCATCGGTGGGGTGTGGCCTTCGGCAGCTGCAACAGCGGGATCCGCAGCGCCGAGAAGGCGGTCCGCCGCGCGGTCGACGCCGGGCGCACGGTCGGCGCGGACGAACTGGGGCTCGGCGACGACCGGCACCTGCTGCTGGTGTCACCGCAGTTCTGCGCGGAAGCCCTCAGCGCGGCGTTCGGCCTGAAAGGCCCGGTGCTGTCGGTCAATACGGCTTGCGCGTCCAGCGCCCACGCCCTGGCCCACGCCGTCGAGCAGATCCGCGCCGGACGCGCGGACGCCATGCTGGTCGGCGGCAGCGACGCGCTCAGCGAGATGGCGTACTACGGCTTCAACAGCGTCGAATCGCTGTCCTCGCGACCGGCGCGGCCGTATTCCCGTGACCGCGACGGACTCTCGCTCGGCGCGGGCGCGGGCATGATGGTGCTGACCTCCGCCGACGTGGCCCTCGCGGCCGGGGCCCCGATCGTCGCCGAGGTGCTCGGCTACGGCATGTCCGCCGACGGCTACCACGCCACCGCACCGCATCCGCAGGGCGCGGGCGCGGCGCGGGCCATCCGCGCCGCCATCGGCACCGCCGGGCTCACCCCCGCCGACGTGCCGTACATCAACGGGCACGGCACCGGCACCCCGAAGAACGACTCGGCCGAGAGCAATGCGGTCCGCGCCGCCCTCGGCGACGCCGCCCAGGACGTGGTGCTGAGCAGCACCAAATCCATGATCGGCCACCTGCTCGGCGCGGCCGGCGCCGTCGAAGCCATCGTCACCATCCTCGGCCTGCGCGACGAGATGATCCCGCCGACAGCCGGTTTCGCCGAGACCGACCCGGCGTGCGGGCTGGATCCCGCGCCGAACCAGGCCCGGGCCCTGCCCATGCGGGTCGCCGCCTCGAACAATTTCGCCTTCGCCGGGGCCAACGCCTGTGTCGTCTATGGGCGGCCCGCCGAAACCCACGGCGAGCCCACACCCGGCGCGGCCGACGAGGTCGTCGTGACCGGGATCGGCGTGCTCATCGGTGAGGCGGCTGATGCCGAACAGCTCTGGGCCGCATGGCGGGCCGGGGCCGGAGTCGCCGAGTCGCACAACGGGTTGCGGGTGATGCGCGTGGGCACCGATCCGGGGGCAGCCATTCCGGCGAAGGCGCGGCGGCGGATGGACCGCCTCGGTCAATTGGCCGTGGCGACCAGCGCGCAGGCGCTCACGGCGGCCGGGCTCACCGCCGACGAGAGCGTGGGCGTGGTGCTCGGCACCGGTGTCGGGCCGATGAGCAGCATCTCCCGGTTCTTCGAGCCGACGGTGCTGGGCGGTCCGCTGCAAGGCAATCCGGCCATCTTCCCCAATACCGTCTTCAATGCCGCCGCCGGGCAGGTGGCGATGGCGCTGGGCGCGAAGGGACCGACCTCGACGCTCACCTCGGGTCACGCCGCCGGCGCTGCCGCGCTCGGCACCGCCTTCGACCTGCTGCGGGCCGGACGCGCCGACGCCGTCCTGTGCACCGGCGCGGACGAGCTCTCGCCCTACGCGCTCGACGCCTACCGGGGCGCGGGAGTGTTCACCGGTCGTCACGGCCGCGAATTCCGGCTCGCCGAGGGCAGCGTCACCCTGCTGCTGGAACGGGCCTCGACGGCGCGGGCCCGCGGGGCCGCACCGCTGGCCGTGCTCGCGGGCTACGCCACCACCTGCGATGCGCTCGGCATCGCGCGCTGGGATCCACGCGGGCACGGCGTGGAGCGGGCCATGCGCGACGCCCTCACCGCGTCCGGGGTGAAACCGGAAGACGTGACCGCGGTCTGGACCGGCGCGGCGGGGCTGCCCGCGGTGGACGGTCCCGAGCGCCGGGCCGTCGATCGGCTCGGCCTGAACCCGGCCTGCGTCCGGCACGAGCCGAAGCGGGTGCTCGGCGATCCCATCGGCGCGGGCGCGCAACTGGCCGCCGCGCTGGCCATCACCTCGTGGGCGCACGGCGCCGACCACGGCCCGGCGCTGGTCAACGGCTCGTCGCTCGGCGGCACCCACACCAGTCTCGTGCTGACCCACCCCGCGGCCGCACCGCGGTGACCCCACGCACCCACCTACTCGTGAACGCACACCTCGAATCGTGAACGGAGACACCATGCCGAACCTCGACACCCGCCACGTGTCGATCCTGTCCACCGGCTCCTACCTGCCCGGGGACCCGATCGACAATGCCACCCTCGAGCGCCTGTGCGGGCCCATGCCCGCCGAGGTCCTCGACAACATCCAAGTGCGGCAACGGCATTGGATCATCGACCCGGCCACCGGCCGCCACACCACCGGCACCTCCGCCATGGCCACCACGGCGGCGCGGCGCGCGCTGGCCCGCGCCGACATCGACCCGGCGGAAGTGGACCTGCTGGTCATGTCCTCGGCCAGCCCCGAATACCAGCTGCCCGCCGTGGTCACCTACGTGCAGGAGCAGCTCGGGCTCGCGCACTGCGCGTCCATCGAATTCCGCGCCGCCTGCACCGGTTTCGTACAGGGCCTCGACTATGCCCGCCGCCTGCTCGCCGATGGCACGTACCAGACGGCCGTGGTGATCGGCGCGGAATCCATTTCGCCGCTGCTGGTTCCGATGTACCTCGGCATGGACCCCGAACTGGTGCGCATGCGCGACCGGCTGGTCATCAACTCCTTCGGCGACGGGGCCGGGGCGGTCGTGCTGCGCGCCGGCGAGCCCGGCAGCGCCGATCCGAACGGCGAATTCCGGTTCGCCACCGCCTGTCTCGGCGGCGACCGCAAGCCCGGCATGCAGATCGTCGGCGGCGGCACCCACGAGCCGGTGTTCGATCAGGCCAAGCGCAAGCGCCTGGTGGAGATGAAGCTCGACGTGAACGGGACCGCCACCTTCGGGCCGCAGGTGTTCGTGGCGGGCATGAAGGACATGCTGGCGCGCACCGGGCTCACCGTCGCCGAGATCGACGCCTGCGTGCTGCCCGAGGGCAATGCCGACTACTTCACCGCCGAATTCGACGCCGCCGGAGTCTCTCCCGAGGACCAGGCGGTGCTGGCCAAGAACATCGTCGAGAACCTCGCCACCGTCGGCGCGACCGGCTCGGCGGCGGTGCCGCTGGCCCTCGACGACGGCTGGGTCCAGGGCCGGGTCCGCCCCGGCGACCAGGTGCTGCTGCTCGCCGTGGAGGCCAGCCGCTACCTCTACGCCGGTCTGTCGCTGCGCTGGGAAGCCCCGTTCGCCGAATCCGCCGAGGTGGTCGACCATGTCGCCTGATCACGTGTTCACGGCCGAGGAGAACGCGCGCATCATCCGCCGCGTGTTCGACGAATTCGTCAACCAGGGCGACTTCTCGGTGGTCGACGAGATCTACTCCCCCGACATGGTCGACCACCAGCCGCTGCCCGGCGCGCCCGACGGCACCGCGGGGGTCAAGTACACCATCGCCGGTCTGCGCGAAGGCTTTCCGGACCTGCACGTCACCATCGAGGCGCTCAGCGCGCACGCCGACTATGTGGTCATCCACAACACCTGGCGCGGCACCTTCACCGGCGAATTCCTCGGCATGGACCCCACCGGGGAGGCCATCGAGTTCAAGGGCGTGGTGGTGTGGCGGCTGGCCGACGGCCTCATCCACGAGCGCTGGGGCATCGGCGTGGAATCCGCCATGCTCGAGGCGCTCGGCCTGGGCTGGCTGATGTCGGGCGCGCTGGGACGCAAGGGCCGGCGCCGCAAGGGCGGCGGCATGGACCTCGCGGAACTGGCGGCCACGGTGTCGTCCCTGACGGAAGCGGCGGCCCAGACCGAAGCGGGCCGGCCGTGACGCAGCGGCCATTGACGGTTCTCATCTCCGGCGGCGGCATCGGCGGCCTGGCCGCGGCCCTCGCGCTGCGGCAGCGCGGCCTGCGCGTGCGGGTCTTCGAACGCGCCACCGAGCTGCGCGACGGCGGTGCCGGACTGCATATCTGGACCAACGGCACCATCGCGCTGCAACGCCTCGGCGTGCTGCGCGAGGTGCTCGAGACCGCCCCCGTGCAGCAGATCACCCACTTCGGGACCTGGCGCGGGGACCTGTTCGGCGCGTGGCCGGTCGGCGGGTTCATCGAGAAGTACGGCTGCCCGACCATCGCGGTCGAGCGGTCGGTGCTGCACCGGATCCTCAGCGCGGCGGTCACCGCCACCGGCGACGACGCCGAGATCCGCACGGGCGCGGCCGTCGTCGGCTTCGAACAGGACGACACCGGCGTCACCGTCGAGCTGTCCGACGGCGACCGGGTCCGCGGTGATGTCCTCATCGGCGCGGACGGCATCAACGGCATGGTCCGCAACGGATTGCTCGGCATGGCAAGGCCGCGCTACACCGGCTACATCGCCTGGCGCGGCAAAGCCGAACTGCGGCACGAGAAGATCCCGCCCGGCACCTTCTACGCGCTGTTCGGCCCCGGCACCCGATTCACCTTCTACGACGTCGCCCCCGGCGTCGTGCACTGGATGAGCGTGGCCAACGGCGAACCCGGCGGCCACGACGACGGCGACCCCAGAGAGTTACTGGCGCGACGGCATCGGGGCTGGATGTCCCCGGTCGAGGAGATCCTGGCCGCCACCCCGCCCGAGGCCATCATCCGCGGCGACGTCCTGGACCGGGCCCCCGACAAGCGCTGGGGCGCCGGCCGGGTCACGCTGCTCGGCGACGCCGCCCACCCCATCACCTTCAATATCGGCCAGGGCGCGTGCCAGGCCCTCGAGGACGCCCTCGTCCTGGCCGAGGAACTCGACGCCACCGACCCCGCGACCGCGTTGCGCCGCTACGAGAAACAGCGCCGCGCCCGCACCGCCGGACTCCAGAAGGTGGCCTGGCGCATCGGCCGCCTCGGCGCGGTGGAGAACCCGCTGCTCATCCGGCTGCGCGAATTCGGCATGCGGCTGGTGTGGCCGTGGCTCGTCTTCCGCATCGCCGAACGCGACCAGATCGCCTACGCCACCCGCTGGCACACCCCCGAACCGACCGCATCACTGCAGAAAGACGGTGTCTGACATGAAGCAATCCCAGACCGAGGCCGACTTCTTCGGCGACTTCGCCGAATCCTGGTGGGACGACGACTCCGCCATGAAGGGACTCACCTCCTTCCAGCGCCCGCGCTTCGAGTACTTCGACAAGTTCGTCCAGGACTGGGCGGGCAAGAAGGTGCTCGACGTCGGCTGCGGCGGCGGCTTCACCACCGAATACCTGGCGGGGCGCGGCGCCGAGGTGAGCGGGATGGACCCCTCCGCCCGGCTGGTCGCCGCCGCCCGCGCGCACGCCGAATCGACCGGCAAGAACATCGAGTACTCCGTCGGACGGGCCGAGGCGCTGCCCTACGCGGACCACACCTTCGACGTCGTCACCTGCGTGGACGTGCTCGAGCACGTGGACGACCCGGCCATGGCGGTGCGCGAGATCGCGCGGGTGCTCGCGCCCGGCGGAATCTTCTGCTACGACACCATCAATCGGACCCTGCTGGCCCGCATCGTGATGATCTGGATCCCGGAGTACCTCACCGGCATGGTGGCCCGCGGCACCCACCATCACCACCAGTTCATCAAACCCGCCGAGCTGGCCCGCCACCTCGACGCCGCCGGGCTGAAGCCGCTGGCCAAGCAGCGCGGGCTGACCATCCTCGGCAAGAAGCGCGACGGCAACCTGATCATGTTCACCACCGCGGACCTGTCCTCCACCTATATCGGTGCGGCGGTGCGCTCGTGAAGGCGGTCTTCTACCGACGCTACGGCGACGCGTCGGTCCTCGAATACGGTGAGCTGCCCATCCCGAAGATGGCGCTCGACGGGGTGCTGCTCGACGTGAAGGCCGCCGCGGTCAACCCGATCGACTGGAAGGCCCGCGAGGGCTACCTGGATCCGTTCGCCGACACCGTCTTCCCCATCGTCCCGGGTGCGGACGTGTCAGGCGTGGTGCGCGAGATCGGCATCGGCGTCAACGAATTCGCGGTCGGCGACGAGGTCGTGGGCTGCGTGCGCGAGGACTACCTGAGCCGCGGCAGCTTCGCCCAGGTGATGCCCGCGCCGGTGCGGGCGCTGGCGATCAAACCGCCGAACATGGGCTGGGCCGAGGCCGCCGCCATGCCGCTGGCCGCGCTCACCTCCTACCAGGCCCTGGTGCGGGTGCTCGACGTGCAGCGCGGGGAGACCGTGCTGGTGCACGGCGCGGCCGGTGGCGTCGGCAGCGTGGCGGTGCAGATCGCGGTGCACCTGGGTGCGCGGGTGATCGGCACCGCCAGCGAGCGCAATCACGATTTCCTGCGCGAACTGGGCGCGGAACCGGTGAATTACACGGTGGGGCTGGCCGATTCGGTCCGCGCGCTCGCCCCCGACGGGATCGACGTGCTGCTCGACGCGGTCGGCAAACGTATCCAGCGCACCGTGCTGCCGCTACTGGCCCCGCAGGGCCGGTTCGCCTCCGTGGTCGATCCGAAGGCCCGCGAACTCGGCGGCTCCTACGTCTTCACCCGGCCCGACACCGGCGACCTGCCCGTGGTCGCCGCGCTCGCCGCCAAGGGCGTGTTCCGGGTGCCGGTCGGCGCGGTCTTCCCGCTGCCCGAGGCCGCCGGCGCGCATCTGCTCAGCCAGGGCGGACACGCCCGCGGAAAGGTCGTGGTCGCCGTGGACGAGGCCGCCTGCCAGGAGGAAAACCCTTACGATGAACGGTAATTCGATGCTAGCCCACCGCCGTGTGCAGGGCATGGTCCGGCAGATGGCCTGGTCGCAGGCGCTGGCCCGGATCGCCATCGGCACCGGCATGCTCACCCAGCCCGCCACGGTCTCCAAATCATGGTCGGGCGAGTACGACGACAACGCCTCCTCGCTGCCCACCCGCGCGTTCGGCACCCGCGACGTGGTGATCGGGCTGGGTACCGTGTGGTCACTGCGGCGCGGGCACCCCGTTCGCCACTGGTTCGTGCTCGGCGTCGCACTCGAACTGGTGGATGCCACGGTGACGCTGAACAAGCGCGGGCGCCTCGGCGTGACCGGGCCGCCCGACACCTGGGAGTTGCTCACAGCAGCGGGATTGGCTGGCGGAATTCTGGTAGCCGCGACGTTGCGGGAGTAGCGAACCCCCAACCGCCCCATAACCGATCACAACGCGCGCCGGGCGAGAACTGGCCATCGCCACAATCACATTTCAGTGAAATGTCGTGCACCACACGGTGCAACATAATGTTCACGACAATTTGCGACGATCACCACTACCGACGCCGAGGTGGAGAATCGGCGGTAGCCGTTCTCGCCCTTGGCCATTCGCCGAGGATTTGCTAATGGAAATTCTGTTCCAGTCAGCCATAGGTATTTCAATTCTGACGACCGCGGTCGTCTACGGCACCGATTTTTTCTGCGCCCTGGTGCTGCGGACGGCCTTCGCCCGCATCGACGACCGCGCCCTGGCCGCCGTCACCGGCCGGATCCACGAGGTCGCCGACAAGCGCATGCCGATCCCGGGCGCGGTCGGTGTGGTCGCCGCGGTCGTGGCCACCGGCCTGGCGTTTCTCGACGGCAAGACCGCCGCGGGGGGCTTCGCGGCACTGGCCGTCGCCGTGCTGGCCGTCTGGCTGGGCATCTACGCCCGGATCAGCGCGCCGGTCAACAAGCAGCTCACCGCCGCGGTCATCGCCGACCGCGTCCCCGCCGACGTCCGCGAGATGCAGCGCACCTGGGACAGCGTCATCGTGGTCCGCGTCGTCCTGCAGGGAATCGCCCTGGTCGCACTCTTTCTCGCGGCGCTGTCCATGTAATGGGCTGCGCCGCAACCAAACCAGGGGGGAAGTTAGGCGTGACAATGATCCAGTTCAAGCTCCTGGGCCCGGTACAGCTCCACGTCCACGGCAAACCCGTCGACCTCGGGCCGCCCCGGCAGACCAGCCTGCTGGCGGCGCTGCTGGTGGATTCGGGCCGGCCGCTCTCCATCGACACGCTCATCGACCGCGTGTGGGGTGATTCCCCGCCGGTCGCCGCCCGCGACGCCGTCTACACCTACGTCGCCCGGCTGCGGGGGGTGCTCACCGAGGCCACCGCCGGGCACGGAGGCCCGCCCGTCCAGGTCAACCGGGGCTCCGGCGGCTACACCCTGTCCACCCCACCGGATTCCGTCGATCTGCGGCATTTCATGGACCTGGTGGACCGGGCCCGCGCCACCGACATCGACGACCCCGGCCGCGTCGAACAACTCGCCGCGGGGCTGAACCTGTGGAACGGCAGCGCCATGACCGGACTGGACAGCGAATGGGCCCGGCGACTCAGCGACTCGCTGCACCGGCTCAAGCACGAGGTCACCGCCGACTGGGCCGACGCCGAGATCCGGCGCGGCAACCATTCGCTGGTGATCAACCGGCTGCACACCGCCCTGCTCGAGGAACCACTCGTGGAAGGGTTGCAGGAGCGGCTGATCCGCGCCTACTTCCTCAATGGCGAGACCGCCCAGGCGCTGCGGCAGTACGAACTGGCGCGACGGCTCATCGCCGACGAACTCGGCGCCGACCCCAGCCCCGGCATGCGGGACCTGCACTGCCAGATCCTGCGCGGCGACCCGCCCACCGTCACCCTGGGCATCGCGCCCGACATGGTGCCGCTGGCCCCGCTCGGATTCAGCGGGCGCGACGCCGAACTGGCCACCCTCACCGGCATGCTCACCGACGATCCCTCCCCGCGCCCCGTCCTGGTCACCGGCGGCGCGGGCGTCGGCAAGACCGCACTCGTGCTGCAGGCCGCCGACTGCCTGCGCGACCGCTTCCCCGACGGGATGCTGTTCGCCGACCTGGCCGAAGGACCGAACACCACCCCGGAGACGGTGCTCGGCCGATTGCTCACCGCGCTCGGCATCCCCGCCGACGCCCTGCCCGCCACCCTCGCCGAACGCGCCAACCTCTACCGGGCGCGGCTGGCGCGGCGACGCGTCCTGGTGATCCTCGACAATGCCGTCACCGAATCGCAGATCATCCCGCTGCTGCCCGCGAGCGGATCCAGCACCGCGCTGATCACCAGCCGATTCGCCCTGGGGCTCACCACCGTCCGCACCTACGTCCTGCACGAGCTGTCCCGCACCCAGGGCCTGCAGATGCTGGTCGCCACCGTCGGGCGGGCCCGGGTGCTGCCCGAATGGGAGGACGCGGGCAGCGTCGCCGACCACTGCTCGGGCATCCCGCTGGCCCTGCGCGCCGTCGCCTGCCGCATGTCGGCCCGACCGCACTGGACCTTCGCCCGCATGCTGGCCCGGATCAGCGACGAACAACGCCGCCTCGAAGTCGTGTCCTACCAATCCCTCGACATCCGTGCCAGCCTCGACCTCACCTTCGACCGGCTCGACAGCACCGCCGCCGGCGTCTTCCGCGACCTCGGCCACCACATTTCCGCCGGAGCCGAATTCATCGCCCCCGACCACCCCGAACTCAGCGCCGACGAGGTCGAGGACGCCATGGACCGGCTCGTCGACGCGTACCTGCTCTCCGAGGTCGGCCGCGACGACGCCGACCGCGCCCTCTACCGAATGCTCGACATCCACCGCATCTACGCCAAGCACCTGGGAGACTGACCATGCCGCGTTCCGTGCAGCACACCACCCCGTACCCGTACAGCGACGTCCAGTTCCACCGCGCCCTCGGCTCCCGGGACTACTGGGAACAGCGCATTCGCGAAATCGACGGCGCCGACGCCGAATTGGCCGCCTTCGAGGTCACCCCGAACCGCACCCTGGTCACCGTCAACACCGTCATCCCGGCCTCGTCCCTGCCCGGCCCGGCCGCCAGGTTCCGGCCCGACGGCGTGCGCTACACCTACAGCGAGACCTGGTCCGAACCCGCCGACGGCATCGCCCGCGGGCGGATGGACGGGCAGGTCGAGGGCATGACCATCACACTCGGCGCCGACCTGGTGCTGCGACGCACCGACAACGGGTGCGAATTCACCATGTCCGGGCAGATCGAAGCCCGGGTTCCCCTGATCGGCAGGCTCATCGAAGCCGATATGGGCAAGACGTTCACCAGCACCGCGGCCGCCATCGACGAGTTCACGATGCAGTGGCTGGAGAACGCGGCATGAGCCTTCCCGTTCTCATCACCGGCGCGACCTCGGGGCTCGGCCTCGAAACCGCGAAAATCCTCGCCGCCAAGGGTGTTCCCCTGATCCTCGGATGCCGTGACACCGAGCGGGCGGAGGCCGCTCGGCAGCGGATCCGGGAACACGCGCCCACGGCGCGGGTGGAACTGCTGGAACTGGAACTGGCGTCCCTGGATTCGGTCGGGGCGGCGGTGGAAACCCTGCACCGCCGGGAACAGCCGCGACTCGGCGCGATCGTGTGCAATGCCGGACTCCAGATCGTCGACAAGGTGCGCAGCTCCGAGGACGGCTACGAATTGACCTTCGCCGTCAATCATCTCGGGCATTTCGCGCTCGTCACCGGATGCGCGGATCTGCTCGACGCGGGGTCGCGGGTCCTCGTGGTGTCCAGCGACGTGCATCAGGGGCCGCGCAAATCGATGGGGTTCCCCGCGCCGCAGTGGCGCGCACCCCGCGAACTCGCCGCTCCCGGTGACGGTTCCGGGCGCGACGGACGGGTCGCCTACGCCACCAGCAAGCTCGCCAATGTGTACTTCGCCTACGAGCTGGCCAACCGGTGGGGCGACCGCGGGATCACCGTCAACGCCTTCGATCCGGGGCTGATGCCGGAAACCGCTCTCTCCCGAGGCTATTCGGCACTCGCCCGCATCGGATTCCGGCTGCTCGCACCGGTGCTCATCCGGGTCATGCCCATCGCCCGCACCGTCGCCCGCTCGGCCGCCGACCTGGCCTGGCTGATCACCGGACCCGACCTCGCCGACACCACCGGCACGTACTTCACCGGCGCGACCGAAGTGCCCAGCGCGCCCGAGTCCTACGACCCCGAGCGGGCCGCGGAACTGTGGCAGGTCTCCGAGGACCTGGTCCGGACCGCGCGGCGGGTGCCGCCCGCCGAACGGCGGTGAGCCCGCGTGCTGCTCGCCATCGCCCACTTCGCCCAGCGTCGCGCGCGTGCCGTCCTGGTGCTCGCGGGGCTCGCCGCCATCCTGTGCTACGCCATCGGATGGTCGGCGCCGATGCACCTGAAATCCGGCGGGTTCCAGGCGCCGGACTCCGAATCCACCTGGGTCGACCGGTATCTCGAAGACCACTTCCCCGGCGCGGCGCCGAATGTCGTGCTGGTGCTCACCGCGCCCGACGGAATCGACACGCCCGCCGCCACCACGGTGGGACAGCGGATCACCGATGAACTGAAGGCGAACCCGGAACTCCAAGGGGTGCAGTCGTATTGGAGCGTCCCCACCGACATGCGCACCGCGCTGCGCAGCACCGACCGCCACAGCGCGGTCCTGGTGGCCTACGCGCGCGGCGACGACACCGCCGCACCGAAACTCGCGGGCGCCCTGGCCGACACGTACAACGGCGGCCAGGACGGGATCGAGGTCCGGGCCGGCGGTGAGGCCGTCGCGCTCGCGCAGATGAGCAAGCAGATCACCCTCGACCTGGTGCTCATCGAATCCATCGCGATCCCACTGGCGGGCATCGCGCTGGTGCTGGTGTTCGGCAGCCTCGTCGCGTCCATGCTGCCGCTGCTGGTCGGCGTGGTCACCATCGGCGCGGCGCTGGCCGTGCTGCGGGTGCTGGCGGCGGTCGGCGACGTCTCCATCTTCGCGCTCAATATGACCACGGCACTGGGGTTCGCGGTCGCGCTGGACTCCAGCCTGTTCATGGTGAGCCGATTCCGGGAGGAGATCGCGGCGGGCTCCGACACCGTCGACGCGGTGGCCCGCACCGTCCGCACCGCCGGGCGCACCGTGCTGTATTCCGGTCTGACCGTGGCGCTTTCCCTCGCGGCGCTGCTGGTGTTCCCGCTGTACTTCCTGCGGTCGTTCGCCTACGCGGGACTGGCGGTGCTCGCCGCGGCGGTGTTCACCACACTGCTGGTGCTGCCCGCGGCGCTGGCGCTCCTGGGCCCCCGGGTCGAGGCGCTCGACGTGCGGCACTGGCCGCGCCGACGACTCGGGCGGCCCGACCCCGTCCCCCAGCCGGTGGAGCGGGACCGGTGGTACCGCTTCGCCATGGGTGTCATGAAGCGGCCCGTCCTCGCCATCGTGGCCGTCGTCGCGGCCTTGCTGCTGCTCGGTGCGCCGTTCCTCGGCGTGCGGTTCGGGTGGGCCGACGATCGAGTGCTGGCCTCGGGCTCCAGCCGGGAGGTCGGCGACGCCTCCCGCAGCGGGTTCTCCGAGAACCTGACCGCGGGCATCCTCGCGGTGCTGCCCGACACTCACGGGGACACCGCGCGCGTGGCCGACTACGCGCGTGCCCTGTCCCAGGTCCCGGACGTGAGCTCGGTGCTGTCCAGCGGCGGCGTCTACGCCGGTGGCCTCCCGGTCGCCGGGCCGCAATCCGTCATGGCCGGGGACGCCGGAACCTACCTGCGCATCGGAACCCGACTCGACCCCTACTCCGCCGCCTCGACCGAGCAACTCGACCGTCTCCGGGCGGTTCCCGCCCCCGGACCGGTGAAGTTCGGCGGCCCCGCCGCCCGTAACGCCGCCTCCGTCCACGCCCTAGGCGCACGAGTCCCGTTGGCACTGGCCCTGATCGCGATATCGATGTTCGCCGTCCTGCTGATCTTCACCCGCAGCGTCGTGCTCCCGATCAAGGCCCTGGTCCTCACCGTGCTCTCCCTGGCGGCCACGTTCGGAGCGATGGTCTGGATCTTCCAGGACGGCCACCTCTCCGGCGTCCTGGGCTTCACCCCCACCGGATACCTCGTCCCCACCATGCCGATCCTCATGTTCTGCCTGGCCTTCGGCGTATCCATGGACTACGAGGTCTTCCTCCTGTCCCGAATCCGCGAGGAGTACCTGGAGTCCGGCGAGACCGGGCGTTCGGTCGCCGTGGGCATCGCGCGCACCGCACGAATCTTCACCGCGGCGGCGGCGCTGCTGGCCATCGCCTTCGTGGGCATGGTCTTCGCCCACGTCTCCTTCGTCCAGCTCTTCGGCCTCGGCCTCACTCTGGCCGTCCTGGTCGACGCCACCGTGATCCGCACCATCCTGGTCCCGGCCCTGATGCAGACCATGGGCCGCCTCAACTGGTGGGTGCCGGGACGCGCGAAAACCGCTGCGCCCGAACCGGTATCCACCGATGCCCGCTGAGCCCGGCTGCCGGTCGCGCTCGGCGTGACCGGCAGCCTCC